>CAZISU010000290.1:0-7008 GCA_964541935.1 uncultured Planctomycetaceae bacterium
CGAGGATACCTTCTTCCTTTGGTTGCGGCCGAGCGAAGCGAGGCCGCGCTGGGGAACTCATTGTCTATGTTTCCTTGGCGATTGCTTTCCCCGGTAGCAGGAGGGGATGTTTTGTTATGGAAACATAGGTTGTGTAAATCTTACCCGCAAATCACCGGCGGCGATTTTTGCCAGCAATAGCTGTAAAAAACACATCCGCACAGTCGTTGTTAATCCCCCCAGGCAATACAACCGTTAGGTCCAGCCGGATTATTATTGACGTGTCAGCAACTTGTGTTTTTTGACGGGCTGGCCTATCAGTCCGTTTGCAGTGGCCAAAACAACGTCTTATGGTGAATTTTGGAGCTCGCCATTCGGGGGTCTTGAGCGTTTGGGATATTCCTGGTATACATAGAGCATGGGAAAAGTCTGCCATAAAAGCTTATATGTATAACGGTGAGAATAGTATTCATGAGGCACTTTCGTTTGCATCTGGTGGTCATTTTGTTGGCGTCGGGAATTTCGACGCAAGCAATCTGCTTCGCTGCCGCAGCGGAAAGCGACAAACCAGCGGCGAAATCCGCTTTGCAACGAATAGAGTACGACGATCCTGATCTGGTGGTCGATTTGGGTGTTGGACTTTGGGCTTGGCCGATACCGATGGATTTCGACGACGACGGCGATCTCGATCTTGTGGTTTCCTGCCCCGACGTTCCTTACAAAGGCACATATTTTTTCGAGAACCCCGGCGGAAATAATAAGCTGCCCGTCTTCAAGGCCGGTAAGCGAATCGGGCAGGGTACGTTCAACATCATGCCATCTTACGTGGGCCGTGCGGTGCGGATTTTGATGCCCGGCCGCGAGGTCGTCGAGATGGCCAAGAACGCTTCTGACGGCAAGGCGCTGGCAAAGACCGTCAAGCTGCCGTTGAAGCCGAACATCCATGCGAACAAGGTACGTGCGAACCAATGGCGTTACGCCGACTACGACGGCGACGGGCTGCTGGATCTGATTGTGGGTGTGGGCGATTGGAAGGCCTACGGCTGGGACGATGCCTTTAACGCCCAGGGCCAATGGACGCGTGGCCCGCTGCACGGCTATGTATATTGGTTGCGCAACCTCGGCACGGCCGATAAATCGGCGGCCGATAAGCCAACTTACGATAAACCTATTAAGATTGAGGCCGGCGGCCGGCCCATTGATGTCTACGGGATGCCTTCGCCGAATCTGGCCGATTTTGATGGTGATGGCGATTTGGACATAGTCTGCGGCGAGTTTGTCGACCGTTTGACCTATTTCCAGAACGTAGGCACGCGAAATGGGCCAAAGTACGCCGCCGGCCGTTTTTTAAAACATGACGGCGGGGACCTGCGGATGGATCTTTGCATGATCGTTCCCGTCGCAATAGACTGGGACCGCGATGGTGACATTGATTTGATAGTCAGCCAGGAAGACGGGCGCGTGGCATTGGTTGAAAACACGGGCAAGTCGGTCGACGATACCCCCGTTTTTCTGCCGCCGCAATTCTTCCAACAAGAGGCCGGGCCGCTAAAATTCGGCTCGCTTGTAACGCCGTTCGGGTGCGACTGGGACGGCGACGGTGATGAGGATCTGCTGTGTGGCAATGCGGCCGGATATATCGGGTTTATCGAAAACCTGGGACAAAATCCACACAACAAGGCTCGTGGCGGATGCCCCGTGCGGTTGGCCGCGCCGAAGTATCTTACGGTCGACGGGCAGCCGATTCGCATCGTGGCCGGACCGAACGGTTCGATCCAGGGGCCGTGCGAGTCGAAGTGGGGCTATACGACCTTGAGCGTGGCCGACTGGGACGGCGATGGTCTGCCCGACATTGTGGTGAACTCGATTTGGGGCAAGGTGGTTTGGTTCAAGAACATCGGCACGCGGAGCAAACCCAAGCTGGCGGCAGCGCGGCCCATCGAAGTCCAATGGCCGGGCAAAACTCCCAAGCCCGACTGGTTCTGGTGGCAGCCCGAGGGCAAATCGCTGGCCACCCAGTGGCGAACAACACCCTTTGCCACGGATTACAATCGCGACGGATTGTGCGATCTGGTGATGCTCGACCGCGAGGGCTACCTGTCGTTGTTCAAACGTGCCAAACAGGCCAATCAACTGGTCTTGCTGCCGCCCGAGCGGGTTTTTGCAAACGAACACGGCAAGCCATTGCAACTGAACTCCCGGCGAGTGGGATCCAGCGGCAGACGTAAGTTTTGTCTGGTCGACTGGGACCGTGACGGTCGCGTGGACGTGTTGCTCAACGGCCGCAACGTCGAATTTCTTCGCAATGAGAAGGATCTCGACGGCCGCCCGGCATTCAAAAAAATGGGCCTCGTCGACCAGCGCCGCCTGGCCGGCCACACCACCAGCCCCACAGTCGTCGATTGGAACGGCGACTCCGTGCCCGACTTGGTGGTGGGTGGCGAGGATGGGCATCTTTATTATTTGAGGAATCCTAACACAACGAAACGATGAGTAAAACGAATTTACCGGCCCGTTTGCAGGGCATTATTCCGCCGATGGTTACCCCGCTGGAAGATCGCGAGACGATCGACGTGGATGGTCTGGAGCGGTTGGTCGAACATATTTTGACGGGCTCGGTATCCGGGCTGTTCATCTTGGGCACGACGGGCGAGGCGCCCGGCTTGAGCTATCGGCTGCGGCGCGAGGTGATAGAGCGAACTTGTCGCCAGGTGGCCGGTCGCGTGCCGGTGCTGGTGGGCATTACCGATACGTCTTTTACCGAGTCGGTAGCAATGGCCAACTACGCGTCCGACTGCGGGGCCGACGCGGTGGTGCTTTCGGCGCCGTACTATTTTCCGGCCGGGCAGCGCGAGCTGTTGAGCTACGTGCAAAACATCGCGGCCGAGTTGCCCTTGCCGGTGTTCCTCTACAACATGCCCAGCCACACGAAACTGACCTTCGAGCCGAAAGTTGTGCGACAGGCGATGGAACTGCCAAACGTCCTGGGGCTGAAAGACAGCTCGGGCAACATGGTCTATTTCCACAAGATGCAACAGTTAAGGGAGAATCGCGAGGACTGGACGCTTTTGATGGGCCCCGAGGAACTGCTGGCCGACGCGGTGCTATCCGGCGGCGACGGGGGCGTATGCGGTGGGGCCAACCTTTGCCCACGACTGTACGTCGACCTGTACGAGGCGGCCCGCGACAAGGATTTCGAGCGGACGCGCGAGCTTCACGCTCGGGTGATGAAAATCTCTACCACTATCTACTCGGTGGGCCGTTATTCGTCGTCGTTTCTCAAGGGCCTGAAATGCGCCTTGTCCTGCCTGGGCATTGCAGCGACGAGATGAGCGAACCCTTCCAGAAATTTGGGCCCGCGGATCGCGACCGTATTCGTGAATATCTCGTCGATCTGGGACTGCTGGAAGGTGCGGCGGCGCGGATAGATGCAGGGCACGACGTAATTTCGACGCGAGCATCGCTCACCGCCAAGCAAGGCAATGTTGGATAATCAGCAACCACCGGCAGACCCGGTGGCTTAATATTAGAGTTAGCCTGTAAATTGCATAAAGAACACTAATTCCAGCATTACGCTGTGCTAGCTTTTCTTGGGAACGCCCTGGCCGTATTGGCGGCACATCTCGGCGCAGTGAGAAGCCACGATGCGGCGCAACTCGGCCGGCTGTAGCACCTCGGCCCGAGAGCCGTAGCCCAGCACCCACCAGGAGATTTCTCGCACACCCGAGACGGTGACCCGATAGTCGAGCGAGCCGTCGTCGTTGAACTCGATGCGTTGCGTTTTGTGCCAGTTGACTTCGGCCACGTTTTTGGCGACCGACTTGTCGAAGCGAATCACAACCTCCTGGTCGGGCCCCGGCTCGGGTATCAGGTGCCAGGCGTTGCGGAGATAGCGTTCGATGGAGAAGCCGCGTGGGATCTCGAATTTGTCGTCGAGGATTTCTAGTTTGGCGATGCGGCCCACGTTGAACGTGCGCGGCGCGCGGTGCAGAGACGAGCGGCCGATGACGTACCAACTGCGACGGCTGAAGAGCAGCCGATACGGGCTCAGCCGTGTGCAGATCTCGCCCTCGTCGGTGGGCAGCCCATATGTAAGACGCACGCTGCGGCGCGAGGAAATGGCCTCGACCAGTTGGTCGTAAACCGCTTGTTGCTCTTCCAGTGGATTAGTGGGCGGCATCTGGATTTGCACGGCGTCGACCGCCGCCAAGAGACGATCGCGCATCCGCGACGGCAGGCTGCTTTCGAGTTTGATGGCCGCGTTTCGCGCCGCCGCGAAAAACGGCAGCCGCTCGCGGCCGCCCAGGTCGTGACATAGCACGATCAGAGCCAGGGCTTCCTCGGGCGTGAAATTGGTGGGCGGAAGAAAGTACGTGCCCGGTATATGGTAACGTTGTTCCTGCTCGTTATATACCAGCGGCACACCGGCCTCTCGCAATGCCTCGAGGTCGCGGAAGATGGTTCTGCGGCTCACCCCACAGGCTTGCGCCAAATGCTCGGTGTTGTAGCCCCTACCGGTTTGTAGCACGCCAAGTATCTTGAGCAGACGATGGATTCGCGAGAGGTTCATTGCCGGCACTCGATCTGGATTTGCTTTTCCAAGTCTGTCCGCCACTTTGCTTCGCGGCGGGTTGTTTTACTCCCGACCATTTATTCTGCCCCAGATCTTGCTCGTAACTCACCGGCCGCACGCCCGCACGCCATGCAGCGTTGGCTGCCGCCGTGGCCGCCGTGCCGGTTGCTTGCATATTGCTCGTCTGTGTATTGGCCGTTTTCGAGCCGGTGCCGAAGAGCGCGGCCAATTGATTAACTCGCGGCACGTTGCCTGTCTGTGACACGTTGCCGGTCTGCGACACAGCGCCGGTCTGCGACACAGCGCCGGTCTGCGACACAGCGCCGGCCTGCGGCGCCGGGTCTGCTTGCGGCACCGGTGGCATGCCCAACGGTGCGGGCGGGACCAGCTTCTCGGGCGTCGGCGTGGGAATCGGTTCCAGCGGGGCTTTGGTCGGCTGGTTGTCCGGAACCTCTTGCAGATCCATCGGACAGCCGCTACCGCCGCCGAGCTGGTCATACGAGCCGCGGCTGATGACCTGCGGACGGGTGAATCCATAATCCAGGTAGTGCCCGGCGTCTCTGGATCTGGCCCGGCGTCGAGCGTCGAAATATGCCTTGCCCGGCCAAGGCCCCTCGGCCAAATAGACGCCATTATACTCCAAGAGCGAACCCTTGCGGAAGTGTACTTCGACGATTGAAAGGTTGTATTCGATAACCGATCGGTAGAAGGCGATTTCCGCCTCGGCCAAACGGCGTTGCGATTGCAGCAAGACATCCAATGTAACGGTGCCGTTGTCGTAGGCCGCCGAAACCGCGTCGACTTGCTTCTTGGCCGCTATGCGACGGTTGAAATTAGTTCGCGACAATACATAGCCTTTGTCCAAGTCGCGTATGGCCGCCGTCAAGAGATGCGATATCTCCAACTCTTCCTCACGCAGAACGGCTTTCTCGCGGACCAGGTTCAATTGTGCGTGGCGAACGCCGGCCAGTTCCTTGCGGAAACCGATGGGAAGTGTGAATTCCATTCCCAACTGCCAGCCTTGGTAGTCGCCGGTGGTCATGCTTTGGAAGGCGTTGTCGAATTGGTCCAGGTCCCCGGCGTTCTTTCGTTCTGTGCTAATCAGGTCGTGGCCCATGCCCAGCCACTTATACATCCCCACCGCGTCCAGACGCGGAAGTACATAGTTCTTCGAAGCGATCAGCTCCATTTCCTTTTCCTTGACACGCCACTTCTGACGTCGCAGCTCGACGTTGCGGGCCAGGGCCTCGCATTGCGTTTCCTGCCAATCGAAGGCTACCCTAGCCCAGGTGGGTTGGTCCGAGGGGCGGATCAGGCGGCCGTCGGTGGCAGCAAGGCCCATCATGTATCGCAGTTGCGTTTCGGACGCGTAAAGCAAACTCAGCCTTTCCTCGACCTGTGCCAGGAAGAGGAAGTATTGCTCGCGTGATTGGGCTTCCTTCTCGGCCTCGCCGCCGCGAGCACCAAGCTCGAAGAGCGAGTGGATCTTACGCCACGTTTCCAAGGCACTATCGCGGCCGGCGATTACCGAATCTAGTTCACGATAGGCCAGTTGAAGAGACCAATAGGACTGCTCGACGTCGTTGACCAGGTTCCGCACGGAGGCCTCGAAATCGGTCAAGGCAACATCCGTTCGCAAACGGGCTATCACAACACCATTGTTGAAACCGGGAATGGCTCCGGGCCCGGCGATACGGTTGAACTGCACGCCGGCACCTTGCAGCAACGGCTGGCGGAACTCGGCCGTCACGTCCACGTTCCAGTTCGAAGGCCATTGACGAATGGGGCTGTTGCTCCAAGAGTATTCCCAGTTATGCGATATTGTGGTCGTTCCACCGGTGGCATTGGTCTTCGATAGATTTGCCTGGAATGTGCCGTTATCGTCCTGTGAAACCGAGGGGAAAAATTGCGCACCCGAAGAACCTATGTTCTGCGGCACGTCGCTCTTATCCCAAAAAACGCTGGCTCCCAATTGCGCGTCGAAAGCGGCCAAGGCGGCTTCGGTACCGAAACGCGGGTTGGTTTCAATGCGGGCCGGGTCGTAAATCGTGGAAACAATATCAGGAGATCGCGTAATCGAGTCGGTTCGCACCGCGCCCAGGCTACGCATCACCTTGCTGTTGGCCAAGGAGATCTGTACGGCCTCTTCGAGCGATAGCTCCCAGATCTCAGTCGGCTCGGTGTTTCGCAAGGTCAACGGCTCCGAAGCCCTGCACACATCGGCCAGGGTATCGATGTCCGCATCGGGCACTTCGATATCCGTTGCCATGCCTTTATAGTGCGAGAGGTCGCCGTCCTCGAACAAATAAAACGGTTGTTGCGGCTGGCAGCCTGTTGCCACGATCAGCCATAAACACAGCACCACATGAAGAATGGGGGGTCGCCGACTCATAGTTTAAGTCCCTGTCGCGACTCAATTGTCGCACTCGAGGTTTTCTGCTTCGTCACTGACGCTT
>CAZISU010000291.1:0-6999 GCA_964541935.1 uncultured Planctomycetaceae bacterium
TCTTTCGGCCAGATGACGCACGGCCAATCGCACGGCTTCGCACCGGTCGACGGATACATAGGCGGCACCGGGTATCCCGGGGTTTTCATAGAATACCGTATTGGGAATCCTTCGGAGCAGGTCAACTCGGTCACCACCAATCCAGCGATGCACGGCACAGAGGACACCGTCGACGCCACGTCGTTCGAACTCCTCAACGCGACGACTGAATTCCTTTTCACCAAATTTCGGAAAAGACCAAGTGTTGGCAACCACCGTGTTGCAGCCGATTTGATTGGCTTCGGCGTCGAGGTATTGGACGAGAAACGAACGTAGAGGATCGCCGGCCGAAGCGACCAGCAGCCCAACCGCGTGCGAACGCTTGCCACGTAGGGTACGCGCCGCATGGTTAGGATGGTAGTTGAGTAAACTTGCAGCCCGCTGAACGCTCTCTACCGTTTTCGTGCTTACCCGTGTATTGCCACTGCCACCGTTGAGCACCTGTCCAGCCGATCGCCTTGAGACGCCTGCTAGTCCAGCCACATCGCCAAGGGTCGGTGCCGATCTATTCGACTTAGATTTTTCAGGCAAGATGGCCGTATCGATCGAGTGCATTCTGTCAGATTTGCTAGAGTTCATGTCAGCAGTACGGCAAATATTGTAATCCAGCTTATGACCGCATGTGCGGTCAACGGTGTAAAAAAACATTGCCTTCTGAAGGCAAATGTTACGCAGACCATGACCACACGTGCGGTCAGTACAACCCAGAATATATCGCTTCACTCCAGGGTTGTCAACACTTTTATCCTCCAAAAATTGCTGCCCCCCCCTAGAAACCTTTATTCACGTGGGATGAGGATGTCGAGAGGCCTTGTCGAATTATCCATGCGTTCAGTACGTATGACGGGGAATATCTGACTCTATTCCACATCTGAAAGGATTCTCGACATGGCTGGAACGCGAATACGAAGTAAAATCCTCAATCAATTCATCCATCTCGGGCTACCTCAATTCGAGTGGAGTTAGTAAACAAGGCCATTACTCCGCTGACAGTGCCTCTTCCAATAGCACAAAAACACAAAAAAACGCGGCCCGAAAATCGGACCGCGTTGATTTTATCTGAGTTTATAGTTGGCGAAGCATCGCTTCGACTATTACTCTTCCTCGGCCGCGGGCATTTCCAGCGTTTTGCTTTCCAGGCCGGCTTTAGCAAGGATGATGTAGAGCACAAAACCGACGATCAGGGCGGCCAGCGGCGGCACCGGGACCAATCCGGCGGTTGCTGGGATGAAGTCGGCGGCTCCGACCGCGAATCCCACTGCCCAGGAGATCCAACCGGCCGGGTTGAAACCGGCTCGCGGACCGGCCCAATTCCTACCCGATAGCAGATAGTCGGCTGCCATGGCTCCACAGATCGGTCCGAACGAGGCGCCGATCACGGAGAAGACCGAAATCACGTCGCCGGCCAGTCCGGACACGGCCAGGAAAATGCTCACGGCCGTACCGATTCCCACCGAGATGAACGGCGGAACCTTCGGCAGCGTGGTTTTGAAACTGTTGGCCGCGATGAATGATGAGAAACAGGCCGGCGGGAAGGCGGCAATCGCCAAGAGATAAAAGAACACGGCAGATGTCTTCGCGCCCATAATGTTACCCATCAGGGCCGTGGTTTGCATATTGCCCGAATCGGTTATCATCCCGCTTCCGTAAGCTCCGGCGACAATCAAGAGCGAGAGCCCGCCGGCAAAAATCGTGGAGCCGGCGATACCGACCAAGCCGCCCAGGCTGACGTCCTTGGCATCGCGGTTGTTCATGCCGAAGTCAGTTCCCGCGGCACCGGCCGTGGCGAAGAAGCCAATGATGTAGGTGAGTATCATAGCAACCACACCCCATTGAGTTAGTTGCACAGGAAGCGGTGCATCGGCAGCGGCTTCAGCTTTGGCGAGCACTTCGGCCGCGGCTGTTGCTTCGGCTTCGGTGGCTGCTTCGGCAACAACTTTGGCAGCTGCTGTCGCTTCCACTTCGGCGGCTGCCTTGGCTTCGGTTGCTACCACCACGGCGGTGTCTACCGGAACTACCGGATCAAAGCTGCCGACTCCGCCCACGGTCTTGACAAAAAGAATCAGCAGAATCGCCAAGGGGATCACCGGCAGGAAGGTGGCGACTTTAGCCACGTAGCTGATGCCCTTGAGACCCATAAACGCGGCAAGTATTGCCCAAACGGTTGAAACAATTGCGTGTGATGGTGTCATCACCGCATCCATGGGGTTGGCGTAGAACGGCGCGCAAAGCAGAACGCCCGCGAAAAAGGCATTTACACCCAGCCAACCGAACTGTAACAGTCCCATTAAGAAGCCGGGCATAAGGAAACCACCGTAGACGCCGTAGGTCGACGTGCCGACGATGTATAGTGGCAAACCGGTTTTCATCCCCAACATGCCGGGAACGACGTAATACAGAAAGTGACACAACAGACCGGCGAGCACTACGCCCAGCAAGGCCAGGCCGATACCGTGCGACAAGGTGCCGCCAGCCGCTCCACCGCCGGTGGGTACGTCTTGCCAAAACACAAACCACAGCATAATCCCAGCGTAAGTCTGGGCAGTGCTGCTGAACCAGGGGATGCGGTTCGCTTGCGGAACCGGCTTTGCTGATGCTACATAGTCGGGCAGGTTACTTGCCATGAGCGTCTTCCTTATCAAACGGCAGGAAATGGGTGACAAAGGACTCAAACTTGCCACGTTAGAAAATCGTTATCCGTGGCTGAAAATATGAGTATACACTCCCCCCGTTCGAAAAGTAAGACGCCACTCAAAACTCCCTAAAGCCCCCATGTTACGCAGCCGTGCGAGTGGCTGCAACGTCTCACAGCCGAGGGTGGCTGTGTTACTCTGTAAATATTACAGCACTTTCGTAAACCCGGGCATGGCGATGGGGTAGTTGCCGTCTTTGTCGGGCTGGACCGGGGCCGGGCTGTCCATGGTTAGTTTGTCGAGGCCGGGGGCCAACTCGATGTTCGAGGCCAGCGCGTCTTCCCAACTAATCTTTTTGCCCGATTCGGCCGCCATGCGACCGAGGATTCCGGTCATGGCCGCATTGGCACAGCGGGCCGCTTCGTTGTAGGGCTTGTCGTTGCGGATGGCGTCGAAGAGCAGGTCGTGTTCGATCTGATAGTGGTTCGGTTTTGGGCCCTTGTGTTCCCAGATCAAGTTTTTGGCCGTTTGCTTGTGGCCTTTGTAGATCTTGGGTTTGGTGATGCCTTCGCCCAAAACGGCCGCGCCCTTTTGCCCTTGGATCACGTCGCCGAAAAATCCCCAGCAGTTGGCCATGTGGCGGCCCTGGGCCATCAGCCGCGTGCCGTCCGGGAATGTGTATTCGACGGCGTAGTGGTCGAACAACTGGTCCTTGATGTCGCGCACCTGGCGGCCGCCCTGCCCTTGTGCCGAGACGGGCCAGGCGTTTTTGACCCAGCAGCATACGTCCAGATTGTGGATTAGCCAGTCGAGCAGGAAGCTGCCGTTTACCCAGGTGTAGCAACTGTAGTTGTGTATCTGGTGGCCGATTTCGCTCATGTCCTTATTGCGAGGTTTGAAACCTACTGGCCCGTGCTCGCGATATGCCCAACAGGTGATCACATCGCCGATTGCTCCGTCGTGAATTTGTTTGACGGCTTCTTCCAGCGGCGGATAGTGACGGCTCATGAGCCCGCCGGCGACCTTGAGATTCTTTTTCGTGGCTTCCAGGCCGGACTTCTGTATACGGCGGATTCCGGGCGCGTCGACGGCGAACGATTTTTCCATGAAGACGTGTCGACCTTGGGCGATCGCGTGTTCGACGTGGATCGGTCGAAACGCGGGCGGGGTAGTAAGCAAGACCAGCCCGCCCGGGCCCACGGCCTCGATGGCCTTTTTGTAACCGTCCATGCCCAGGAACTGCCGCTCTTTGGGCACGTCGACGTCTTTGGGGAATTTCTTCGATAACTGTCCCAGGCTGCCGTTGAGTCGGAAGTCGAACACGTCTGCCATGTTTACAAGTTTCTTGGGCCCCTTGGTCGAAAGTGCGTTCAAGGCCGCGCCTGTGCCGCGCCCGCCGCAACCGACCAAAGCGACCTTGATCGTGTTGTCCTCGCCCGCATGAACACTACGGGCCAGCGATCCGCTCAAGGCCGTGGCCGCAAGGGCTCCGCTCGTGCGTTTGATAAACCCGCGGCGGCTGGAACGATTTGTATTTGTTTTATGGCTGTCGAGATTCATTGCGTGTTCCCTTCAGGAAGGTAGGATTTCGCCGGGCCACGGATGCGACTCGGCTGGTGTGTAGTTATTTGTTTTTATTCCAAAGCCGGTAAACGGCTTCGATTTTCTGCGGCCCGACTTCTCCGTCCCACAGTGCGGCACCGTAACGTAGCGTGAGCGGTTTTTCGGCTTCGATTTTGTAAGGTTTGTCGGCCAGTCCGATCGTGGCCGAGAGATATGCAAAAGGTTTTGTCATATGGAAAATGCCGCCGGGAAAGCGGGGGTTTTTGGGGTGATCGAAAATGGCAACCGTTACGGTCTTGCCTTCGACGGGTGCCGTGTATGCCATCCAGCGTGCCGGAGCGACCCAGGCGTGCCCCAGAACCGAGCGGCTTTTTACGCCATCGGCCGCGATCATCTTGCCGACCTTGTCCATCGACTCGACGAACCTCACGCCCAGCCCGAAGTAGCAACTGCCGCCGAGTTTAACCGACTTTTTGCCTGGCGGCGGCGAGAGAGTTGAGGTCCAGTTGAGCAACGAGGCGTTAAGATCTTTTTCCACAATCAACTCGATGCTCCGCCGTTCCTTAAGCATAAGCTGATCGGCGGAGTCTTTCCAAGCGAGGTTTTGTGTGAAAGCGGCTAGCGTTTTGTCGTCGCTTGCTTGCGTGGTCACGTTGCTGGGTTTTTGGCCGATTTCCTTGCCGGCTTTGGGCGAGTGCTCTTCCCAGAAATTCACCCCGTCGACGGCCACGGCGAACATCAGGGCATGATGATGCAGATGGTCGTGGGGCGCGTCTCGCAAGATATTGATGCCCGCGGGTGTGTACCAGCGGTTTACGCAGGGTTTGAATTTCACCCCGCCGAAGAGATAGTCCAAGGCCGGGCGACCGTTGACCTCGATAGACAAGGTCGTATCGTTTTGATTGACGTTAACAGAGCGATTATCGCTGTCGGCCAGGGTGGTCGCGACGGCCATGAGTACGACGGCAACTGTGCTACATCCGACGGCAAATGGTCTTGGCATGTGTGAGTGAGGCATTTGATTATTTTCGTCGTCTGCTGTGTGGTGAATAATTTCAGGTAAGCTGATTGAATAACTCGTCTATTCGCGGTATCGGGAGTCTCTACAATTACCAACAATCGCAGACCGGCGGCCCAAAGTCTTGTATTTTATGCGCGAATATTTGTATTATATACGCACGGGACGCGTCAACATGGCCTTGGCCTTTTCGCTACTGTCGATCAACTCTTGCTTGCGTGGATCCCAAGTGATCTTTTCGCCCGTTCGCACCGCCATGTCGCATAGATGGCTGATCACATCCGAGCGCACGGCATCATCAATGGGGCTGCTGGCCTCCTCTCGCGAGCGGATCGAATCCACAAAACTCTTGAAGTGATTTTCTACATTACGCTGATGGCTGTGTGCGGGAAAACTTTTGGGCAACAATGTTTTTGGAAACGCGCGGAGCGTGCTGCGCGTCATTTCGAGGCGGCCCTCGCTACCGATAAACTTGGTACTATTTGGTCCGGGCTTGAAGGTAATCTTTATCCCGTCGGCCATTCGCATCTTCATGTCCCAGTCGTAGACCGTGTCGTAAAGGCCTTCGGTGGGCACGACGCCCGTTCCTTCGACGGTATAAGGTCCGGCCAGATCTCCTTTGTAGCACCTGATCATGACGTCCAGCGGATGCGCGCCCCAGCCGGCCAGATAGCCGATCGATTGGTCGTAAATCCAGTACGTTCCACTCGGTTTACAGCGGTCGACGGTGTAGGGAACCTTGGGTGCTGGGCCCAGCCACATGTCGTAGTCAAAGCCGGACGGGACGGGCGCTGTGGCGGTCGAACCTCCGCTTCCGCCGTTGGGCGCTTTGACCTCGATCGCTTTGAGTTTACCCAGTTTTCCGCTTTGTAGCAGGTCACGTCCCAGCCGCAAGTGAGTCGCCTCGCGTTGTTGAGTTCCGTACTGGAAGATGCGTTTATGCTTGCGAAACACCTTTTGGCAAGTCAGATCCTGCTCGATGGTCAGCCCTAGCGGTTTTTCCACATAGGCATCCTTGCCGGCCCGCGCCGCCATGATCGCAATCGGCACATGCCAGTGGTCGGGCGTGGCGACAACTACACCGTCGACGTCGTCACGCGCGAGAATGTCGCGGAAGTCCGCGTATGCCTTGCCGCCAATCTTCGCGGCTGCTTCCCGGTGTTTGGCATAGCAATCGGCCACGGCAACGCTCTGGGCCCCGCATCCTTCAGGCGAGTAGTGCTTCAAGAGATAGCTGCCCCGGTTGCCAACGCCGATATGCGCTAGGGCAACTCGTTCGCTTGCCGGCAATTTGTCTTTGCTGCCCAGTGCGGTTGAGGTAATTGCGTATGGCACGGCCATGCCGGCCATCGTGGCGCAACCGGCCTTAAGGATTTCGCGACGTGTAGGTTTCTTGCTATTCATGAGGTTTCTCCGTTGGCCGATTTATTGTTTATAAGGTGGGGTATGTGGGGTGGGTGTAAAGTGCTTTACAATAGGCTTTTAAGGTGTTCGATGCTGCGTCCGGCTTGTTCCACCGTGCCGCATTCCACGCTGAAGACGATATCGCGTGGACATGTGCGACACACGGCGATCACGGCGGCCCAGTCGATCACTCCGTCTCCGCACGCACAGCCCACCGGGGTTCCGGTCACCTGGCCGCGTTCGGCGTCGGATTGCTGGATGGAGATGTCCTTGGCGTGCAGATGGATTAACCGATCTTTGACGTGTTCGAGCCACTTGACGGGATCTTCGCCGCCCCGGTAG
>CAZISU010000292.1:0-6998 GCA_964541935.1 uncultured Planctomycetaceae bacterium
GACCCAAGCTCGTCGGTTCGGGGACTGCGTTGATATTGTAGAGCGAGCCGACCGCGGCGGGGCTAAGCGCTTCATTGAAGAGCCAGACCTCGTCGATTTGGCCTTCCCAATCGAAGTTCAGGTTGTTCCCGTAGGCTTCGCCTATGCCCTCGAAGATGAAGCCGGTAAGTTTGTCGTTGGCGGTGCCTACGAAATTACCGTCTTCATAGAGAGTGACGTCATCTACCAAAGAGTCGCCGTCGGCGTCTCCGGCAATCAATGCGTAGTGGTGCCAAGCGGAGTCGGTTGCGATGGGGCCAAAAGTGGCATTGCGGTTGGCGACGCCACTGGAACCGCTTCCGCGCCAATATGCCACGCCTTTGTAGAGCCAAACGAAGAATATGCCGGGGTTTGTCTCCGGCTGGCCGATGGCCATCCCGCCTGTTGAATCGCTGGATAGATCGCGGGTCCAAAACGAGACACTATATTCGTTGCCGCTGCCGATAAGCTGTTGCGGGATGGCGACCCAGTCGCGTTCGCCCGTAAAGCTTGCCGCTCCGCCGCCGAAGACGGATTCGCCGACCGTGGTTGAAATGCTCACGCCCCCGGTGTCCGCATCACCGCTTCCGTCCGTGGGCACGCCGTCGAAGCCGTTGCCAGAGGAATCGGAGTAGTCCGTGTCGAAATTGTAATGGGCGATTGTCCCAGCCTGTGCCGTCACGGCACACATAGCAACCGCCAAGGCGATAATTAGTAGACAGGTGCTTCTCATGAGTGGCTCTCCTTTAATCTCGTGAAGTTAAAAGCAATTGAAGAAAGGTCGGCCTCCGGCATTTTCATGCCGCGTGTGGGGATCCCTTGCCATGGAGCTCGTCACACGCTCTGTTCAACAATCATTTGAGCCATCTGGTGTTATCGAGTCAATGGCCTTTTCCGTCAGGATTGTTGGCATTTTCCGTCAGGGGGTTGTGTTTTATGGACCCGCATGGCCTGTTCGGGATACACCATAAGAGCCCTTTAAAATCCAGGAAATGAAGAATTTCGCCGCAAAAAGCCCAGGCATAGCATTCCCAGGCCCAACAGCACCAGACACGTGGGCTCGGGCACTGAGGCATTTGTAGCAGAGCCGGTTTGCCAGTTGGCGGCCAGGAGCGTGGCGTCTAACTCGTTTACCAACCCGTCATTGTTGAAATCTCCCATTGCCCAGGTGGCGTCGCCGGCCAGCCAGTTGGCGGCCAGCGTGGCGGCGTCGTCGCCGTCGACAACTCCATCGCCGTTGGCGTCGCCGGGTATGTAGCCCACGGGTTGCGCGTTGGTCGTATAGAGGAGATTGATTTCATCGGCGTTGAGCGCGCGATTGAAGATCCATACTTCGTCGATTTGGCCTTCGAAGTCAAAGTCCAGGTTGCTGCCGTAGCCGGAGCCGATGGAGTCGATAACGAATCCGGTATAGCTATCGGGATCGGACCCCACAAATGTCCCATCGCGATAGAGCGTTACATCATCGACCGTTCCATCGTCGTCGTAGTCTCCGACGGTGTAGGTATAGTGGTGCCAATCGTTGTCTAGAGGCAGATTGACGTCGTATTCGTATATGGGATCCTGTCCGCTACCCCGCCAGCGAATGTAATCACCATCATCACCATCCTCATTCCGGAGCCACACGAAGAACATACTTGTGGGCCAGCGTGGATCTCCCGCACCAGACACTCCCAGGACCATGCCTCCGGTGGCGGTGTCAGATAGGTCGCGAGCCCAGAATGACACGCTGTGGGGACCTCCGTTATAGAAGAGTTGTTCGGGAATTTGCACCCAGTCGCGTTCGGCGGTGAAGTTGGCCGCGCCGTCGCCAAAGACGAATTCGCCGGCCGCGGAAGTGATGCTCACGCCGTTTGTGTTGCCGTTGCCGCTTCCGTCGTAGGCTACACCGTGATAGCCATTGACCGACGAGTCGTTGTAGTCGGTGTCGAAACTGTAGTGGGCCACGGCGCCAGTGACCGTGGGGTCTCCGCCCGGGTTCGGTGGATCATCGGGATCGGTGTTAATTGTTGTTTGCATAACCGAGGCGAAGCCCGAGCCCATGCTCTGTAGTCCGACGGCGCTGAAGTGGACGGGGTCGTTGGATTTAACCTCGAACGGGTTAGTGTCGACCAGTCTGGTGCGTGAATTGGCGTTGGCCACGGCCGTTTGCGCATCCATTACGGTTTGCCTGCGAGTGGGATCGAGCGTGGATTGACTGGTCGACAAGCGGCCGACCACAAACGGCAAATCGGCGCCGTACCTGGTGCGTACATCGCCGATGAAACTTCCCAAATTATTTTGGTAACTATTTGCATAAATGTTACTTGTGGTGTCGTTTTCGCCCTGCATCCAGATCATGCCGGCGATTTCCACGGTGTCGTCGGGGTGGGCGGATTGCAAGGCGGCCATGCCGGCGCTGACGGTGTCTTGGAAGGCGGTATAGTCGGGACCGCTGGGGGCAGCCCAATGGTCGTACAGACGCGTGCCGCCGTGGGCGTACTTGATAATCGCCACCGAAGTGTCGGGGTCGCTTGCGTAATAATCGGCCATGTCGCGTCCGAAAGTGATCTCGGGACCGAATTGGTCTGTTCGGTTGACATCTGATGCACCGGGCTTGAGGTCGATCAACTGGTCTTCCCAGGGGTGGGTGTTGCTGGTGCTGCTGAAGTAGAAATCGACGTCGGTTTGCGGCTGTTGAAGTGCGCTTGGCAACCCCGACGAGTAGTCGCGGCCAACCGCGTTGGACTGGCCACCGAGCAGGAAGACCTCGACCGTGCCGGCAGTGGCCGCTTGGACAGACAATGCGATTAATGCAACTGTTGCTATTGAAAAACGAATGAAAGTCATCGCAAACCACTCCAGCATTGATTGTAAACCGGTGATGAAAGCGCACAGCAACCACGCGTGAGCGCATGCTCGCTGTCGGCTATGTAATATAAGTAACGTAGGCCGGGTCGCAACCCGGCCTAGCGGCTTCTAGCTCTTTCGCCCGCCGCGTCGCAGACCGGCCAGAGTCAATAGGCCGCAGAGCAGCAGGCCCAGGGTCGTCGGTTCGGGCACTGTGTTGGAACTATGCAGCGAGCTGACCTCGGCGGCAGTAAGGGCGTGGTCGAAGAGCCAGAACTCGTCGATTTGACCTTCGAAATCGAAGTTCAGGTTGTCCCCGTAGGCTTCGCCGATGGCTTCGAAAAAGAATCCGGTACGCTTATCCACAGAGGTACCCACGAGATTGCTATCTTCGTAGAAATTAATGTCGTCTATCGACGAGTCATTGTCGGCGTCTTCGACAATAAACGCGTAGTGGTGCCATGCGTCGTCTGTGGCTACGGGGCCTAAAGTGGCATTGTACATTGCGACACCACTATTACCGCTTCCTCGCCAATATGCTGTTCCCTGATAGAACCAAATGAAAAACCAACCGGGGTAGTCATCAACTTCGCCGATGACCATCGAGCCGGTTGTGGAACTTGATAGATCGCGGGCCCAAAACGAGAGGCTAAACTCGTTTTCGGCGTAGATAACCTGGTGCGGGATGGATACGTAGTCGCGTTCGCTGGTAAAATTGGCCGCTCCGCCACCGAAGACGGATTCGGAGGTGATGCTCACGCCGTCGGTGTCTGTATCGTCGTTGCCGCTGGTGGGCGTGGCGTGGAAGCCGTTGCCGGACGAATCCGTGTAGTCACTGTCGAAGCTGTAGTGGAAGATTTCCTCGGCCTGGACCGCGCCGACACACAGCGCGACTGCCGCTGCGGTAATCAAGATGCAAATGTTTCTCATGAGTAGCTCTCCCTTAACCTTGTGAAGAAAAGACGATTGAAAAGTAAAGTCGGCCTCCTGCATTCTTGATGCTGTGTGGAACTCTAAACCTAGACCACCACACATAGTTCACGATTGAATTAAAACCACCAGAAAAGGCTAAGGCAATGGTCTTTTCCGTCAGGATTATTGGCCTTTTCCGTCAGAAGGCTGTTTTATAGACCCACATGGCCTGTTCGAGATGCACCATTAGAGAGGTGCGAAGATACTATCGAGCTATGCCTTCGAGCTCGATATTGTCGAACGAAATTTCCCCCACCGCGCCGAATAACCCGATCCGCAGGATAGCCTCGCGTGCCTTTCCGGGCACGTCGATTGTTATATCTTTGCGCTGCCAGGGGAACGAGCCGCGCCAGGGGCCGATCTTGCGCTGGCTTAACGTGTTGCGATTCGAGTCGTAAAAAACGATGGCCATGTATGGCAACTGCTGCAGGCTTTGCCCGGGACGGACGTCTCTTGCGCGGATGTGCATGGTGATCCGCAGCTGTTCCACTTTGCTGCCGTCCACGGGGAAACCTTGCAACGCCCGGCAGCCGCGGCCCGCTTCTTCGTTTAAGAATGTCGCGTAGTTTTTGCCCGAGGGCACGTCGTTGCCGCTTGTGATTTCGAGTTGGCGTTGATAATACCAGCCGGTCGGACGCGGCTCTTCATCGCCCACGGTCTCTTCGAAGTCGCCGTTGTCCAGCTTGGGTTTGGCCGGATCGGGCAGAACCTGACGCCGTTGTTCGGCTTCGCCCGTCATGGGTACGAAGAGCACGGGCAAGAGCTTTTCTGAAACCATTTTGCCGTCCGTCTTCGTCAGCAGGTAGAGCGTCTGGTTGTAACGCTCGCCCACGGGGATAAGGATTTGTCCACCCTCGCGAAGTTGGTTTATCAGTGCGTGCGGCACGCCTTCAGGCGAACAGGTGACGATGATTTTGTCGAAGGGCGCATGCTGTGGCCAGCCCTTGAATCCGTCGCCCACCTTGGTATGCACGTTGTCGTAATCCAAACGCCTGAGCGTCTTGGCCGCCTTGCGACCCAGCGGCTCGACAATTTCGATCGAATACACGTCGAACCAAGGGACTCAATACGGCCGCCTGATAGCCGCTGCCGGTGCCGATCTCCAAAACCCGATCGGTCGGCTTAGGGCTGAGCTGCTCGGTCATGTAAGCCACGATAAACGGCGGAGATATCGTCTGCTTATTGCCGATCGGCAAGGCCATGTCGTAATAGGCCATCTTCCGCTTGCCGCGAGGAACGAACTCGTGCCGCGGCGTGATCCGCATCGACTGGATCACCCGCGGATCCTTAACGCCGGCCGCCACGATCTCGTTATCGACCATGCGGTTCCGAGCGTCGCTGAGCGCTTTGATGGATTGCGCTTGGGCAGATGGCTCGCCGACTAGACCAAAAAAAAGGCAGCCGAGAAGAATAGAAACGGTAATAAGTTTAGGATACGCGTACAGTTTGGGCATAACAAGAAGACCTCGGATTGCGGAAAGTCCGGCAAATCGTCTCTCAAGTAGAACTAACCGGCCATACTCATATTATGCGTCAAAAGAGCGGAAAGTGAAGCTAGAAGGAGTCCTGACAATAACGGTACAAGCGAGGTAGTGCTTTCCACCCTCGCTTTCGAGGGATTAAAAGGATCTTAACAGCCCTTTTCAACGAGCTGCTTAATTTGGCCCAGAGTCCAAACCTTGCATCAGAGCTTGACCTCATCGTAGCCATCCGCACGCTGCCTGACTGCTTTAATGCATGTTTTAATGGCGTGGCGACAAAGAACGTTGAGCCCGCATTGGGGCGCGCCATACTCCTTGGTCTGCCCCGGCTGCATGCCGGTGGTGAAGAAACTACTCACAGGGTCCGCGCCGATACGGATGTTGAGGATGCGTTTGCCAGTTATACAACGTGCCATCGTAGCCAGGAAATTTGATACCCCATGGCCTTTGCCCGGCAAACGCGCCGAGATGACACAGGAGTCCATCACTCCAGGCGCATTGAAGGTCACGGCGGGAAGATTAAACCGGGCGGCGGCAATAATCGCCAACGCGCCACCTAGCGAATGCCCGGTGAGCAGAAGGTTGTGTTTGCCGACAGAGGGGGGCAGTTGTACCGCGGCTTGGGCTTGTGGGGGTAGGCCGCCAAGTGCAATTGCCGTGTCGTCAACTATTCCGTCCAGTAATTGGTCTGTGCCACGGTAGGCAAGGACGCGAGCTTTCGACTCTTCGGTGTACAAGGCGGCGTAGAAAGCCAATGATTCCCATTGTTTAGAGTTTTGCCACTTCATTTGACGGCCATGAATACTACAGGTCTGCGTCGCCTGACCGATCTTGTCGACCGTATAGCTAACATGGCTTCGGTTGTCGTATGCGGCTCTACTTAACTCCGCTAAATCAACCAATGTAGGCATTGTTTTCTCTTTCGTGGTTATTAGTTGTTGTTACACGTTAACCTCCGCAGAAGTCCCACAAGCGTCGGGATACTTCTCGCGGATAGGGGCCACGACATCGGCAATAAACTCGTCGACTTGCTCGGGCGCCCGGCCGACGTATTTCGACGGCTCCAGCGCGGCTTGCAGGTCCACGCCGGCGAAGGCCTTGTCCTCGCCTAGTCGCTCCAGCAGATCGTTGCGCCCGCCTTCTTGTTTGACTACCGCGGCGGCCGCCTGGCTGTGTTGGCGGATCAGTTCGTGCAGCTCTTGTCGGTCACCGCCGGCCGAGACTGCGTCCATCAGAATAGTTTCGGTGGCCATGAAGGGCAGTTCCGAGTCCAGAGCGGCGGCGATTACCTTGGGGTACACCACCAGCCCGTCGGTCACGTTCTGACAGAGCATCAACACCGCGTCGACGCCCAGAAACGCTTGCGGCAGTACCAGACGCCGGTTGGCGCTATCGTCCAGCGTGCGTTCCAGCCACTGCGTGGCCAGTGTGGCAGCCGGGCTCGACTCCAGACTGATTACAAAGCGGGCCAACGAGCAGATCCGCTCGCTTCGCATGGGATTGCGTTTGTAGGCCATGGCCGACGACCCGATCTGATGTTTCTCGAACGGCTCTTCGACCTCCTTGCGATGCTGCAAGAGCCGTATATCGGTGGCCATTTTGTGAGCGCTTTGGGCGATGTCGGAAAGTACAGAAACGACTTGCGAATCGATCTTCCGCGGGTATGTCTGGCCCGTTACGGCATATGATGCATCGAAG
>CAZISU010000293.1:0-6989 GCA_964541935.1 uncultured Planctomycetaceae bacterium
TGACCCGCGACAGCAGCGGCAAAATGATGAAGTACATTAACGGCGGTTTTGTCGACTAGCATACCCTTGACGACACCCGCTGGAGACTAGACGCGAACGAGTATCTGATTCTCTGCGACGACAACGGCAATACCGACGGCGGATACATTGCCAGCCATCGCTTTGCCGATCGCGTCATGACCCAAGAGGAAATTTTTCAATTGGGCGGCGCCAGCGCAGCGGGCAGCGGCACGGACGGACAAGTCTTCGCCGATCCCAGCGTGTCTGAGCCCGGCTCGTTCTCCATCGCGGTCTTGCCCGATACCCAGAGTTACGCCAACAGCTCAACGAACGCCCCCACGTTCAACATGATGACCCAGTGGTTGGTGGACAACAAGGCGACTCATAACATTCAGTACGTGACCCACGTGGGAGATATCGTCAACTCGAACTATACCAGCGAATGGGACCGGGCTGTTACGGCCTTGTCCACGCTCGACGGCCAAATCCCTTACGCTTTGGCGCCCGGCAACCACGATTATGGCGGTAGTCGTGCCGTTTCACAGTTCGACGATGCCAATCGCTACGGTCCTGGAACGCCCTACGCCTCGCAATCCTCTTTGCAGGGCTTCTATCCGGCCGAACCTGACAGTCGCATGAACACATACCACACGCTCGAAGCCGGCGGACAAAAGCTCTTGATCCTGGCCTTGGAGTTCGGCCCCCGCGACGCCGTGGTCGATTGGGCCGAGACGGTGGTCGACGCGCATCCCGACCACCGCGCGATCCTGATCAACCACGCATATATGTACAACGGCGGATATTGGTTCGACCACACCGTCGACCCCGACGACCCGCAGGGCCGCACTTACGACCATATCCTCGATGCGGAATTAGGCCGCGCGCGATCCAGTGGCAACCCGCACTCGTACAGCTTTGTCAGTTCCGACTGCAACGACGGCCGCGAGCTTTGGGACAAACTTATCAAAGACCGCGATAATTTCTCGCTTGTGGTGACCGGCCATCAATTCGATGAACACGAAGGCTTTCCCTATCAGCACAATGTCGGCGAAAACGGCAACGAGGTATACCAAATGCTCTTCGACACCCAGACCCGACCCGGCGGCGGTGAAGGATGGATTCGGCTGCTCGAGTTTTCGCCGGACGGAAAAACTCTCACCGTCAAATCTTATTCGCCATGTTTCGACCAGTGGAGTTTCGCTTCGGACGAATATTACACGGTCGAGCTATCGAGCATGGAACCGATCATCGGCGATGCCAACCATGACGGCGTGGTCAACGATGCCGACGCAGCAGCCCTGGCCACCAATTGGCAAACGGCCACTGGCGCGACGTGGGAGATGGGCGACTTTAACAACGACGGTGCGGTCAACGACATCGACGCGACACTCTTGGCTGCCAACTGGCAAAGCGGCAGCGGAACCTCCGCGTCTGCACCCGAACCCGCTGCCTTCACCCTGTTAGGCATCGGCATGATTGTTATTCTGGCATCTGCTCGACGAAAGCGTCGCGGGTATACGCCAAGATAAACGTGCTGCTACTCCTCACGAATCATGCCCTCTACCCTCTACCCATAGTTACAAACTCGTTACAAGCCAATCCCGAATTTTCAGCTACACTGAAACGCGGTTGACGGCCGTTTGTCGGTCGCTGAAATTCACTTGTTTGTAAGGAGAACGGGAAGATGAGAGAGTCTGCAAGAAGTGCGATTCGTTTTTTGCTGTTGGGATTACTGGTAGCCTGTGTGGCTGGACCGCTAGGGTGTTCGCAGTCGGTAGCCGACGGGCCATCACCTTCGGCCTTGCAGACCGACGGCGACGACAACCCGCACGTGTGGCAACCGCGCACGCGTTCGGTGGCCGTTTTCAAAAATGGGCTGGGGTTTTTCATGCGCGAAGGCACGGTTGAACTCCGCGACGGCTGGTGCGTGGCCAAACAGATTCCTCCGGCGGCGTTCGGCACCCTGGCTATTTACAGCCACGACGAAAAGCAGACTGTCGATATCGTCGGCAGCGGGCCGGGCGAGATTGTCGAGTTCGACGGACGCGACTTGGCCGATGACGTGGCCACGAAGCTCAAGCGGCTCTCCGCCTCGCTGAACCTCAAGGTCCACTTACACTACAAACACAAGGGCCAGGACCGTAACGCAGCCGGCAAACTGGTCTCGGTGGGCCCCAAGTTCGCGGTGCTCGACAGCGGCTCCAACAGCTTTGCCGTGCCCGTCGAGGGCATCGCCAAGATGCAGATCCTGGAGCTGCCGCTACGGATTCACACGGTTCGTGAAGACGAGAAAGCCGACAAGCAAGCCCGCCTGGGCATGGCCTATTTACGCAAGGGCATTACCTGGATACCAGAATACACACTCAAGGTGCTCGACGAGGAAACGGCCGAACTGACGCTCCGCGGCACCGTGGTCAACGAGGCCGAGGATCTGGTCCACACCGACGTGCATTTGGTCGTCGGTGTTCCGCATTTCGCGCATACGCAATACATGGCTCCCATAGCCGTCGGCCAGATGATTCGCGCCATCGGCACGGCTATGGCTCCCCATGCGGTCATGTCGCAACAAATCATGAACCGCGCCGCGGTGGTCGCCAACAACGCGGCAGGCATGGGCCAAATGCCCGCCGGGGTCGTCAATCGCGAGGTCTCCCAAGCGAACGATACTTTGAATAAAGTCGTGGGCAATCTGCCGCAACTCGGCGGAGCAGCATCCACCGATTACACCGTATATACCAAAAAGAATCTTACCTTGCGTCGCGGCGAGAAAGCCATCGTTACGCTGTTCGTGAAAAAGATAAAATATTCGCACATCTACCGCTGGTCGCCGCCGAGTCCCATGCAACACTCGCTGGTTCTCCACAACCAGACCGACACGCCGCTCACGACCGGCCCCTGCCTGGCGATCAGCAACGGGCGGCCCTTGAGCGAGGATCTTTTGAAATACACGCCCAAGGGCGGAAGCGGCGACCTGCCGGTCACGGCCGCCATCAACGTTGCACACCACAAGACCGAACGCGAAGTCGAACGCAAGCTCAAGGCCCACAGCCCGGCCCACGACGTTCACTTCGATCTGGTAACTCTCGAAGGCCGCCTGACGCTAAGGAATTACGAAAAACGTCCCGTGCGCATAGTCATCAACAACCCCATCCCCGGTAAGCCCATCGACGCCGACGACGACGGCCGCACATCAATCGATCCCAGTAAGTTAAAACTCTTGGAGCGAACCGGCTCGGTAAGTTGGACTGTAGATATCGAGCCCGGCACGGATAAAACACTAACCTACCGCTACGAACGCTACGTGCCGTCGCGGTGAGTTACCCCGTCGGGAACATCAGACCCGAAAAGGCCAACAGCAATCCCAACACCAGCAGCACGAACAGCAGCCACCAGGTTATCACGCTCGAATACCAGTGCTCGCCCAGGCCGTCGAAGATATTCAATTTCTTCCAGTTGACGGTTACGTCGTCGCTGACGTGTTTCGCATCCGGACGGGGCGTTAACAGGCTCACAACAATACATGTTACCATACAAAACGCCCAGTTGATGGCGGCCTGGTTCGAATAAGGATCGAGCCAGGTCGGGTGCCAAGCAGAAGCCTGTGGGATCAGGCTTAGGTAGACCTTCATGCCTATCCCCAGGATGAATCCGAGGATAACGGCCGTTAGCGCACCAATGCCGTTAATGCGTTTCCATAGAATTCCCAAGAGGAACACGGCCGCGAACGGCGGCGCGAAAAACGCGTAGAGCGACTGGATGTAAACGAACAGGCTACCGTCGAATAAGCTGATGAAGCGGCCGAAAACGATGGCGATTGTCAGTACGGTGACCGAGAAGAAAACGCCCACCCGCACCAGACGCTTGTCGGACGCATCGGGGTTGAAATTCCGCTTGTAGATGTCCAGCGTGAGGATCGTGGCCGTCGAGTTCAGCACCGAGTTGACCGTCGACTGAATTGCTCCGAACAAGGCAGCCAGAAACAGACCCCGCAAGCCGATCGGCACGAGCGTTTGCAACATGTGAACGTAGCCGCTGTCGGCCGCCTTGCGAACGCCCTCCCACGGTTGCAAAAGAACGTCGGGGTGCATGGCGAACAGGATCAGCCCGGGCAAAACCACGATGAACGGCAAAAAGACCTTCAAGAAGCCGGCAAACACGATCCCCATGCGGGCATGATACGCGTTTTTCGCACCCAACACCCTCTGGATCATGAACTGGTTGAGCACGTTGTACCAAATGCTTATCGAAAAGATACCCGTAATAAAGCCCAGCCAAGGCGTCGTGGGGTGGCTCAGCGGCTGGAAGACCGAAAGCCGGTTGTAGGAATCCTTCCCGGCCAGATGCTCCAAGTTCGATTCGACGGCCTCTTGCCATTGCCCCTCGGCGGCCTGGTTAAGCTCGATGACGTTGTTGAAACCGTCGACCAGCGAACCGTCAGTCCCGGCCATGGCGTATAACCCTAGCACGGTAACCGTCGTGCCACCTAATACCATTACCACAACCGTAAACAGGTCGGTCCAGGCCACGGACGACAGCCCGCCATAAATTGCCCACATCCCGGCCACGACTCCTAAGACCACGATCGCAACCGTCATGTTCCATCCGAACAAATCGTGCAGCGCAAGCGCCCCGCCGTAGAGCACGGCCGCCAGGAAAGCCACCACGTTGCTGATCACGGTTACGACCGCGAAAATCTGCCGCATGGCCGGGTTGAAGCGTCGCTCCAAAAACTCGGGCGTGGTGAACACTCGCGAGGCCAGCAAAAATGGTATGAAGAACCAGATCAACAGCGAGAAGCTGGCCACATTCATCCATTCGGCCGTGGCCACGCAAACACCGTAGATACAAGCCGCCCCGATCATGCCGATAAAGTGCTCGGAACTGATATTCGAAGCGATAAACGAACCACCCACCACGTACCAGGGCAGCTTCTTTCCGGCCAAGAAATAGTCGGTCGCCCCGCCACGTTCCTTACGTCCGGCCAGATAGCCGATCACCGACAGGGCCGCAAAAAACAGCACGAAGGCCAGGTAATCCCAATAGCTAAGAGGAAATCCCTCAATACCGCTCACACTGTTCATACTGCTCTTTCCCGTGGGACTTTACTTGCTTGCTAATCGATTGCTAGGCCGTGTTGAAGCCCGGCAACAGGTTATTACGCCTTCTTCGGCCGTGGATATTGCGGAATTTCCAGCAGTTCGCCGCCTTTAACAGCCGACTGGTGGGCGATAATGCCCGGCACGGTCATGGCCAAGGCTTCGTAAATATCGGTGGTTGGCTGCCGATCTTCCAAAATTGCGCTGATGAACTCGTTTGTCAGACGCCCGTGTGAACCACCGTGCCCGCCGGCTCGAACGCCAGGCGGTAAAGCCGGCCGCGCCAAGTTAGGCAGATCTTTCATGCTACCCGAATAATCCATGCCCCGCATGCATCCCTTTTGACCGAAGACACGGCCGATTTCTCCGTGCGCGCCTTGCGTTCCCCAACAAACGTTCATACGGCTGGCACCGCCCTCGCTGGTGCGGAACATTGCCATCTCGTTTGCGTAGGGATTCTCGTAAGCGTTCTTGCCCGGCTTGTAACTGTCCTTATCGCCCAGGAAACCCGTGCAAGAGACCGCGGTGAAGCGTTGGCCGGTAACGCCCACATAGTATGCGTTGGAGTGTGTCGGATACCATTGTGGCGGCACGCCCACTCGCCAATTCTTATACGAGCCGATTTGGCCTACCGAGTAGTGATAGTATTCACCCTCGCTGTAGATCAACTTCCCGAACCCGCCGGCCCTGTAGACCTGGCGCATCGCCCACAGGTCGGCGTGGAATGTGCTCGTCTCGGCCATCATGTACTTCTTGCCGCTCTTTTGTACGGCTTCGAGCAGCATCTCACCATCTGCGACGGAACCAAAAGTGGCCGGCACCGCGCACATCACGTGCTTCCCATGCTTAACCACGTTGGCACAATGTCGCGCGTGGCTGGGCGCGTCGGTGGCCACGAAAACGGCCTCGATGCTGGGGTCTTCAACAAGCTTCTCCAACGACTCGTAAGACTTATCGCAACGACAGGCCTTCATCAACCCGCTGCATCGCTCGGGGAAGAGATCGCTCACGGCGACAACCTCCACGTTGGGATGGTCCTGAAAACCAAACGCCGCGCCGAACTTACAGACACCGTAGCCCACGATCCCCACCTTGATCTTTCGATCCGAGACGGGTTGCCATTTTGTCTTGCTCTCGGCCGCAGCCAGTTTCCCTGCCAGACTAACTCCGGCGACCGCCGCAAGAGACCCAATACTCATCTTTCCTAGGAAATTACGTCGCTCTATAGATCTATTTTCCATCATCTCGTTCCTCTAGATTGCGTTATCGGGCCGTACAAGTTCATCATGCATCAAAACATACTGAAATGCAAAGGCTCAAGATTATGCCTTTCGCTTGAATGTACACATTCAAATGAAAGATGTCAACGGCTGCTAGGCGTTGTGTGACACATGCCCCCATGAATGGGTATGTTTCATTGCGGGAGAACGATTTCAATAGCCGTAAACCCAAACCACAAGGTAACTTATGGCCACTAACCAAGAAACCCGAGCCGCTCCCTCCGACTAAGAAAAAAAATAGACCCGGCTTTTCTCATAGCGTAGCGGCCTCACTCTCCAATTCATACAATGAGGTGACTACAGCTTCGGCCGACTTGGCGTACAGTACGGGGGCGATTGCCGACTTATGCCCGGGAGTAAAAGAGCATGAAGCGTCTAATTCGCAATGCGGTAGTTCTGGCGTTCACTTGCGCGCTGCTTGGGCGTGGGCAAGTTCTGGCAAAAGACGAGAGGATTCTCTACGCTCCCGACGTTGTAGGCGTCGAGCGGATGTTTATGATCTCGCTGAAGCTGCCGGTGAAGGCATCGGCCGTCGAAGTCTCCATGCCCGAGAGCGTTACGCTCTTCGATCGCACGCCAGGGCCCTTCAAAACGGAGACTCGCAAGTTCTACT
>CAZISU010000294.1:0-6972 GCA_964541935.1 uncultured Planctomycetaceae bacterium
CCGCTGCCTGGGGCGATACACCATTCAATACAGCCAGGCGGTCCGGCCCGACGAAAACACGCCTGACTCGCAGTCGACCACAATCGCCACGATCGACTACGGTGCTGATCCGCCCGCTGATGCGGCGCGGCGACATGTGTTCGGTTTTCCAAAATTGGCGGCCACCGGTGTGCGCATTATGGTCACGAAAGACCACGAAAGTGCAGAGCTCCTTTTGGCAATCGACGAGTTGGAGATCTACGGCCCCGCTACCAAGTTTTCCGCCCAAGCGAACAGTTCCAAGCCAGCCTGGAAGAATCCGTTGACCAAGAACGGCCGTCTGGGATCGCCGTTGGTCGAGGTTACGCCGTTTGTGTTCAAAGGGCGGCTTTACCTTTTGGAAAACAATCAAAAGTTCTTCGATCTGCCGGGCACAAAGCCGGGCACTCAGTTCATGGAAGACGAGGTCCGCATTCGCGACGTTAAAACCGGCAAGCTCGTTTCGGTCGCCCTGACAGGACACGCTTTCGGCACCGCGCTGGTCGTCGACGGTCGGGTTTACGTTTTTGCCGGCGAGCACGAAAAAGACAAACCCTGGCGTCAGATCACAAAAATCAACATGACCAGTTCCACGGATCTGAAGAACTGGAGCAAGCCGGTTACGGTGATCGAGTCCGAGCGTGGTGAGGTTCTATTCAACACGGCGGTTTGCCCCAGCCTGAAAAAGGGGCAATTCGTTTTGCTCTATGAGACCAACGACGGACGCTGGCCGGCCTTTACGTTTAAGTATTGCGTATCGGACGATCTTGTGCATTGGAAGCAGGTTCCCGGTGCCGTCTATGGCAAGGATAAATATGTGGGCGGTCCGGCCATTTACTGCGAAGGAGATTATTACTATACACTGTACCTGCAGGGAATTCCGGGCGGGTACGAAACCCGCGTAACCCGCTCGAAGGATCTCGTCAACTGGGAGGACGCCCCGGTCGACCGGCCCTTTGTTGCCGCGAACCGCAACCACAAGAATATCCCACTTATCGACCCAAATATCTGCGAGAGCAACGCCTCGGACGCGGAACTGTGCTATCTCGACGGGAAGACCATCGTTTATTTCACCGGTAGCGATCAGACAACGGCCGGCGACTTGCAGTGGGCCGAGTTCGAGGGCACGCCCCGCGCACTTTTGGAAAGTTTTTTTGCCTCTGTTGACAGCAGCACAACGCCGATAGAGAATCAGGCGACTTCTGAAGACGACGAGACCGCTCCGAAGCACGACGGCGCTTGGACGCCGGTTCTGGTCGCGGCGGAGGACATGACCAAGCCGATGGCGGTGGTGGCTGCCGATTCGGCCGATTTTTTGCCCAGCCGGCAGCAACTCAGCTATCAAAACGACCAGTTGGGCGCGTTCGTGCATTTCGGCCCGGCCACCTATATCAATTCCGACATGTTGTCGACGCCGCCGGTCGAAATCTTCAACCCCGAAAAGCTCGATGCCGAGCAATGGGTTCTGGCGGCCAAGTCGTTCGGCGCCAAGCATATCGTGCTGACGGCCAAACACCACAACGGGTTTTGCCTTTGGCCCACCAAGACGACCGACTACTGCGTGCGAAGTTCACCTTGGAAAAACGGACAAGGCGACGTCGTCGGCGAGCTTGCCGCGGCTTGCAAAAAACACGATCTCAAGTTGGGGCTATATATTTCGGCCGGCGACAAACACTTCCCCTGTTTTGCCACGCCCGATCCTCAGGGAAAACGAAAAATCGTCGGCAATGTCGAGGCCTATTTCCCCGTCTTCATGAAACAACTCGAAGAACTGCTTACGAATTATGGCCCCTTGACCGTGATTTGGTTCGACGGCGCCTACGACTCTTTCGGTTGGGACGTGAAAGATACCAAGACGGGCAAACGGCTAGGCACTACCCACGGTGACGCCGTGGTTGAATTGGTCCGCAAGCTCCAGCCGCAGACCGCCATCTTCGGCGGCACCAAGCCGGACATTCGATGGTCGGGCAGCGAACAGGGTTGGGCCTCTTACCCGCTCTGGAATGTGGTGCCCAAGGGGCAGAGCATGAGTCATTGGATGCCGCCGACCGAGTACGGCTGGTGTGGTGCCGAAGCCGTTATTCACACTCGCAGTTCGTGGTTTTGGCGGCCAAAATCCGACAACACTCTGGCCAACGTTGATAGATTGATGACCGTCTACAGTGAATCCATAGGGCGCGGTGCCAACCTGCTTGTAAACATGACGCCAGATATCAGCGGACTGATTCCGCAAATAGAAGTCGACCGTCTGGCCGCCTTCGGGCGCGAGCTGAAACGCACTTTCGGCAGCCCGGTCGCCAAAACCGACGTCAATGCAGGCTGGACCAGCCCAGGTGTACTTGAGCTTAAACTCGAAAAACCAATGGCCATCTCGAATCTCGTCATCGAAGAGGAGATTGCCAAGGGCCAGCACATCTTGGAATACTCAGTCGACACACTCAGCGGCGGTCGCTGGAGAAACGTGGCCCGCGGTAAATCAATCGGCCGCAAGCGAATCCATCTTCTCGACGGCAAGACAATCGAGAAGATCCGCCTTCGCGTGACAAAGGCCAACGGCAACGCAACGATCCGCACGATGGCCGTTTATGCCGCCGCGGAAAAATAAGTCTATCAACGGATCGCAACCGAGCTGCAGCAACAAAGGGCATGAAGAAGAGTAATTTTCACTCAAGGAGTAACAGTGCGTACACACACCATCACATCGTCTTTATCGGCAAGGTTTGTTTTCGTCGTCCTAGCCGCGCTAAGCACCACGGGCTCTGTTGCCCATGCCGCCGACGTTCCGTCTTCGTCGCAGTTGAGCTACCAGAACAATCAACTTGGAGCGTTCGTGCACTTCGGGCCGGCCACCTACACCGGCAACTCCGACATGCACGCCACGCCGTCGGCTTCCGTTTTCAATCCCGTCGATCTCGACGCCGAGCAATGGGTCCTGGCTGCCAAGTCGTTCGGCGCCAAGCATATCGTGCTTACGGCCAAGCACCACAACGGCTTTTGCCTTTGGCCCACCGCAACAACTGACTACTCGGTCGCTTCCAGCCCTTGGAAGAGCGGCCAGGGCGACGTGGTGGCCGAATTCGCCGCCGCAGCCAAGGCTAACGACATGCAGTTCGGCATCTACCTTTCCGGCGGCGATACATACGAGCAAGTCACCAGTACACCGACTGCCATGGGCACGAGAACCGTTGTCGATCCCACCAACAACTATGTCAACTACACCAATATGTTTAAAGAGCAAATCACCGAGATCGTTACACAATACGGCGATGACCTTTCCGCGCTGTGGTTCGATGGCGCGTATGATCCCTTTGGTTGGGACGTGCCGCAACCGGCCGACGCCTTCGCCGGAACGCCCGACGCCGGTCGCCACCCGGCCGACGTCTTCGCCGATCTGGTCCATACTTATGCCCCCAACGCCGTAATCATGGGCGGAACCCAACCCGACCTTCGCTGGTCGGGCAGCGAGCAGGGCGCGGCAGCATACCCCTTGAATAACGTCGTTCAACTCGGCCAAGGGGTGGCCAACTATCTGCCGCCCGATGCGCAGGGCTGGTACATCTCCGAGGCCAACATCCACACCCGCAACACATGGTTCTGGATGCCGGGCAGCGACGGTACGCTTCGTTCGGTCGACTATATGAAGAGCGCATATTACAACTCCATCGGCAACGGTGCCAACTTGCTCGTCAATCTTACACCCGACACCAGCGGCCTGGTTCCGGCGGCCGAGGTTCAACGCATGGCGGAGTTCGGCGCCGAACTCGATCGGATCTTTTCACAGACCCATGTCACCACCGACTCCAGCGGCGGTTGGGCGGCCGGGGATACCCTGGAACTTGAACTTAGCGACATGAAAAACATCAACCACATCGTACTGGAAGAGAGTATCGCCGACGGGCAGCAGATTGTCGGCTACGCAATCGACGCATGGAACGGCAGTTCATGGCAGCAAAAAATTACCGGACAAACCATCGGTCGCAAACGCATCGATGCCTTCGCGCCGTTTGCCGCAGAGAAGATCCGCTTGCGGATTACCAGTTCGAACGGGACTCCCTCGATTGCGGCCATGACGGCTTACGGCGTCCTGGATGTGCCCGTTGAGCCCCCTGAGCCCGGCCCCGCACAGCTCGAAGATAACTTCGACGACAGCGTAATTGACTCGACAAAGTGGATTCAAGTGAGCAACGGCAGCTCGACCATCACCGAGGCGGACGGCGTTATGCAGGTGCAAACCATCGGTTCGGACCGCGCCTATCTGGTATCGGCCGATCAGTGGGATCCGTCCGAAGGCGCGCTGACCATGACGGGCACATTCACTATTCTAGACGGAAATCCCAACTGCAACATCTGGACCCGTGCCTCCGATCACTGCGATTCGAACGGCTTGCCCAACGGGGGCGGCGTGCTTTCCGACGGCGTATTTGTCGGCTACTGGCAAGGCAGCATGGGAGCTTTGGTGAAATACGACACCGTTTGGCCCTGGGAAGCGCTGGGCGATTCGGTCGATTTGCCCGATGCAAGTTCAACCGTTTGGGATTTCTCACTCACCGACGACGGCGCTACGATCACCATGACGATGACAGATGTGAACGATTCGGCCAACACGGCAACCTGGAGCGCAGAAACGGATTTCGACCAGGGCGTTTATCACCTAGCTTACTCGGCTACCGACATACTTTTGGACAACCTTGTTATCACCTGGGAAGCTGTTTTCCTGGCCGGCGACGCCAACCGCGACGGCTCGGTCGACGATGCCGACGCCGCTATCCTGGCATCTAACTGGCAGAAGTCAGACGGGGCCGTATGGGCCGACGGCGATTTTAACAACGACGGTGCCGTCGACGCCGCCGATGCCACATTGCTTGCAGCCAACTGGCAAATCTCTCCGACGACATCCGCTTCCGTACCGGAACCTGGCGGGTTGTTACTGGTCGTATCTGGGCTGAGCATCCTTGCTTGCGGGACATTTCGAAAGTCGCTCAATTTTGCACGCCTCGGCCCTGTACAAAAAAGATGCCAAGCGAAAAGATCGATGAATGAAGCATGAAATCGCTGTCGCAGAGAACTCGAAATGCCAAATCCAGCGACGCATTTTGCACGTTTCCTGTTCGAAGAAACAGCGTCAGCGGACGCGAGCCTGAAGTTCCATCCAACGTCTGTTGGTCGAAAACGTGCCAGGAGTAACGAATATTCGATCGGTGTTTTCAGCGTGCGACAAGAATGACCACGGAACGGCCGCCGAGGAGCAACTGCTTGGGATCCTCCAGCGGCGGTTCGCCGCCGGGCGTGTACACGTCATTGGGAGGCGTTACGCCCGTGTTGGCGAAGACATGCCATTGTCGCCCATCATCCACGGCTGGCGGCTCGAAGGACAATGTTTCCCAGTACATATTAAAAGCCGCATAAACGATATCATCCGAGTTTTCGCCTCGCAGTCTGGCTTGAAACGCCAACACGCGGCTCGTACCGGATAGATCTGCTCGCCATGGCTGCGTGCCGTGCCAGGTGATCTTCAGCCCACCGGATTCGTCTCCACGGCAGCCAGCGAATTGGGGATGTCTCAGGACAGGATGGGCTCTGCGAAACGCGATCAGAGCTCGACAGAAGCGGAACAACTCTGTGCTGGTTTGCCGCAAGTTCCAGTCCAACCAGTTCAGCTCGTTGTCTTGGCAATAAGCATTATTATTGCCCATCTTTGTACGTCCGAATTCGTCTCCCATCAGTAGCATTGGCACGCCTTGGCTGAGAAAGAGCATCGCCAGAGCGTTCTTCATCTGGCGCCGCCGTAACGCCAGGATGGCGGGATCATCTGTTGGGCCTTCAACGCCGCAATTCCAAGAATAGTTATCGTTGCCGCCGTCACGGTTCTGTTCGCCATTGGCTTCATTGTGTTTACTGTTGTAGCTGACGACATCCGCCAAGGTGAAGCCATCATGGCACGTGATGAAGTTTACTGAAGCCGTGGGCCCACGGCGGTAGTACAAGTCGGGTGAACCGGACACCCGCTGCGCCATCTCGGCTACTTGTCCCATATCCCCCTTGAGAAACTTTCGGACGCAGTCGCGATACTTGCCGTTCCACTCCGCCCATCGACCGTAAGCGGGAAAATGGCCGACCTGATAGAGACCGCCCGCATCCCACGCTTCCGCAATGAGCTTGGTCCGACCCAACACCGGATCGAGCGCCAACGACTCCAACAGAGGTGGATTCGCCAGCGGAGCACCATCCGGGGCGCGATCCAGTATACTCGCCAGGTCAAAGCGAAATCCGTCGATATGATATTCAGCGACCCAATACCGCAGGCAGTTGAGGACGAAGTTACGGACGGCGGGGTGATTACAATTGAAAGTGTTTCCGCAACCACTGAAGTTATAGTAGCAACCGTCCGGAGTCAGCATGTAATAAATCGCGTTATCGAGTCCCCGGAAAGACAGAGTGGGGCCATCTTCGTTTCCTTCGGACGTGTGATTGAAGACGACATCGAGAATCACTTCGATGCCGTGGCGATGAAACTCCTTTACTAACGTCTTGAATTCATCCGCCTGCAGATGGCTAGAACTTGTCGCCGCGTAGGCTGCCTTCGGCGCGTAGAATCCGAGCGTACTGTAGCCCCAGTAATTCAGGAGTCTCTCTCCGCTGACCGGGTTGACTCGATCAATCTCGTTCTCATCGAACTCAAAAATCGGCATCAGCTCCACGCAGTTCACGCCCAGTTCGACAAGATAGGGAATCTTCTCGCGCAATCCGGCATACGTGCCCGGGAAAAGCACGCCGGCCGTCGAGTGGCGGGTAAACCCTCGAACATGCATCTCGTAGATCACCAGATTCTCCATTGGCAAACCAAGAGGGTGGTCATCCTCCCAGTCGAAATCTTCCGCAATTACCCGTCCCCGCGGCGTCTCGATATAATCGTCCTTGCAACCCCATGACGCCCGCCAGGTGATCGCTCGGGCG
>CAZISU010000295.1:0-6966 GCA_964541935.1 uncultured Planctomycetaceae bacterium
AAGGCCGCGCGTCTATGCCCGCGATCCAAAAGGTGTTTCATCAACAGCCGGCCCGCTTGTCTATTATCCGAGTCGATTGACGAAAGTTGCGCCCCGCCCTGATAGAGCGTGCCCATCACAACCGTCGGCACGCCGGTTTGAGACAAATACCCATAAACCTCTTCAGGGCAACTCACGGCTACCACGCCGGCCAATGTGCCGGCCTCATGCAAGGGGTCCAGCATCTCCCTGATATGGGAAAGCGTGTTTTGCAGCGGAAAAAAACTAAACTGGACATTCGCATCCGGCAGATGCCCGCGAATACCGTCTATCATTAACCCCGCGTGCAATTCCATGTTGAACGCACTGGATAAACTGGGCAAAAGCACGTAAACCGTGCTGACTTTCGTTTGCTGCGAATCCCTTGCCTGCGGGCCAACGAACGTTCCTAAAGACCGACGCCTCAATAACAACTTGCTTTGCGCCATGACGCCCATGGCACGATCGGCCGTGGCCCGACTGACACCCAAAACATGGCCCGCCTCGACCGCCGTCAGAAAACGATCACCCGGCAAAAGCTGCCGACGCTGGATCTCCCCCTCCAGCCGTTTAGCCAACTGCGCAATGTTCGATATGTCTCCAACAGAATTTCCCATGCCGTCAATATAAGCATTTTTGAGTTATCTGTCAATTTTTTACTCTACTTTACTCAGAAACTGCGAAATACAACTGCTCCACACTAACCCGAAGCGCAAGCGAGGGCCTTCAACACCCACCAGGCCAAGCCAGAACAGTTTGCTACCCCCCCCATCGCCATACCCAAAAAATCTCACTTGCGACACAACTGCCCCATCGCTACAATACCCCCTCTTTTTCTAATGGGGGGTTACCCTTGCGCCGGCGAAAGGGGACCGATGGATTTTCGTTGTCTCTTTCCCGCAAAAGGAAATAGTCTCATGAAACGCCTGCTTTTCGGGATAATTGTTGCTGCCGGGCTAGTGCTTGCGGTTGGTTGTCAGTGTTGTGGTGGCGGAAATTTCTGCGACGTGACTGGCTGCGGCCTGTTCGGAGCCGCCCCGGCCGATTGTGGCCCCACCGCCCCGCCGCCTGCCATTCCCTAATCTCGGCTCGCCCTTGCCATTTCCAGGCAACTGCCGATAATTGAATCTCTTTTGTTGCCTCGCCGCGGGAAATCTAATTCCGCGCCACGAGCTATACGCTTGTCACCCCGTTACTCAGTTACCATTATTCGCTAAGGAAAGCTTCTCATGCCGTTGGTTGTGGTCGGATCGGTTGCCTTTGATTGTGTTAAAACCCCCACCGAGTCGCGAGACAACGTGATGGGCGGTTCAGCTTCATATTTTGCCTATGCTGCCAGCTATTTCACGCCCGTGCGGCTGGTTAGCGTGGTGGGCGAGGATTGGCCCGACGAATATACAAAGCTGCTCCAGTCGCGTGGCATCGACACCACGGGCTTGGAGGTTGTCCCCGGCGAGAAAACCTTCCGCTGGGAAGGCAAGTATCTCGATAACATGAACGACCGCGAGACGCTCGACGTGCAGTTGAACGTCTTCGAGGACTTCGATCCTGTACTGCCGGACGAGTATCGCCGCTCACCTTTCTTGTTTTTGGCCAATGGCCCGCCAGCCATTCAACTCAAGGTCCTCGAGCAGTGCTCTGGCGCCACGCTGACCGTGGCCGACACCATGGACCTCTGGATCAACATTGCGCCCAAAGAATTGGCGACCCTCTTGAAACGCATCGACGGCCTGGTGCTCAACGACAGCGAGGCCAAGCTCTTGACCGGCGAGGAGAATCTGGTTCGCGCCGGCCACGCCGTCCGCGACATGGGCCCGCGCTTCGTTGTCATTAAAAAGGGCGAACACGGCGCCATGTTCTTCAGCAAACACGAAACCTACGTGCTGCCGGCCTTCCCCACGCCCGACGTCGTCGACCCCACCGGCGCTGGCGACAGTTTTGGCGGCGGCATGATGGGTTACCTGGCCGAAAAAGGCAACTTCGAACCCAAAACACTCAAGGAAGCCATGGCCTACGGCACACTCGCGGCCAGCTTCACCGTCGAGGATTTCAGCCTCGACCGCCTCAAACAAATCGAACGCGAGGATCTCGACCGACGCATGGAAGAGTATCGGCGGATGCTAAGCTTCTAGGAAATTATGAAAAACACCGTTCGAACATTTGTGGCTGTTAAAATCGACCAGCGCGTACTACGTACGGCCGCCAAGCTCATCGATAAGCTCAGCGCCACCGCGGCCGACATTAATTGGGTTGCCCCAGAAAACATGCACATGACCCTCAAGTTCTTGGGCGACGTCCCCTTAAAGGAAACCGCTCGAATCTGTCAGGCCGTGCAAAAGGCCACCGAGGAAGTCGAGCCCTTCGAACTCGCCATCGGCGGCGTGGGAGCGTTCCCCACACCAGCCCGCCCGCGAACCATTTGGATCGGCAGCCAATCCGGCGAAGAATCGATGGTCGCGCTGCACAAACACCTTGAAACCCACCTGGCAAAGCTCGGTTTCCGCAAGGACAGCCGCCGCTTTGCGGCCCATCTTACCATCGGAAGAGTTCGACGCGGCGGACCCGATCTGGCCGAACTGGCCGCCCGCATAGAAACAAACGCCCAGTTCGAAATCGGCAAGACAGTCGTCCGCGAAGCAGTCGTGTTCTCCAGCCAGCTCACACGCGAAGGCCCCGTCTATCACCCCATAGGTCGCGCAAAACTCGGCGGCGGATAAAACCAACTCGCGACTTCGCAAAGAAAAAAGAAAACGAGCCAAGGCGTCGCCTTTGGCTCGTTTTTCATATTCAACTCACAGCGGCTATCCCCGGGCGGCTATCCCCGATCTACTTCTTCTCGGCGGCTTTCTTCTCGGCGGCTTTCTTTTCCGGCGGACCCAGCAGCTTTTCAAGCTCTTCGCCCAACACCGGACCACGCGCGTTGAGCGAAACCACCTTGCCCTCTTTATCCACCAGAATCAACGTCGGAACACCCATCACGCCGTATCGTTCGGCGTTAGACTCTTCAGCCTCGGAGTCCAGCAGCACGGGCCAAGGCATCTTATTCTGCTTGAGAAATTCTTCCAGCGTCGCCTTGTCGCTGTCGATACTGATGCCCACAACATCGAAGCCACGGTCGTGATAGAGTTCGTAGTACTTCATCACGTTGGAGATTTCTTCAATGCACGGCTTGCACCAGGTGGCCCAGTATTGCACCAGCACCACGTGGCCCTTCTCCTTGGCCAGATCGTAGGGCTTGCCGTCGAGTGTTTTTCCCTTGACGACCATCGTTTTGCCGGGCAACTGCAGACGACGGGCGGTACCCTTAAGCATTCCCAGATTCTCGACAATAGACTTATCCTCGCTCTTGGCAAAAGCCTTTTCGGCCCAAGTGCAAAGGTCGATGGCCTCGGCCGTCTTGCCGCTTTGCGATAGTCCGCCGACGACCGACAATACCAGCCTAAACTTGTCGACATTGGGATCCTTTTCGATGAGCTTCTTCAACGCCGCGATTGCTTCGCCCAAAGGCGGGGCACCCGGCCTGCCAGCTATCGCCAACTGCAGATTCATACCCACAACATTAGCCCTGGCCGCCTCGGCAATCTTAGGCATCTTCAACTTGTCGAACCGCTCGGGCAGCGCCGCCAACGCCTTGGCCGCTTGCGGATCGCCAATCCGTAAGGACATTTGGACCGTCGTAAAAAGCATAGCCGCAGCCGGTTTCTTCTTTTCCACCGGCGTATCGGACGCCAAGATCTTTTCGCAAGCTTCGCTACGAACCGCAATCAGCTTCTTCAGGAACTCCACTATCGCCGCGCGGTCGCGGCTTTGCGGACGCAAAGCGTCGAGGCTCTCAATATATGCATAAAGCTCGTCCGGCGTGCCGTCGGGCACAACAAACGGATCGGCCGGCTTGGCCTTTTCGGCCAGCTTAGCCTCATCGGCTGCTTTAGTGGCCGCTTGCTCGGCGGCCTTATCATCGGCAGTCGAGATCGAAAGGCCCATTAACAAGACACCCACACAAGCAGATACACACAAAATTTGCAGCCAGACGCTCCGTTTTTTCGACGAAGACATAAAATACTCCTCTTCTAAAATACGACAAATGGGGCAGGTAGATTTCTGTTCCGCGCTGCATGGAGTGTACCCCGCACAATCCCACCGGGCAACTTTCGATGGGCGCAAACGGCAATTATGCCCACCATAGGGCAAATTTTCGCCAATTTCACTACCTTTATCAAACTGTAAATAATACGTGTTCTAGTTTGATACTGTGCGTCCGTTTTTTTAAAAGAAGCACGATTCACCCTTCCATCAGTCAGCTTGCGGCTTTACAACCAGAGTAACCCTCTTATAAGGGAAAAAGGGAGCAAAACTGTTTTAACGGTTCACTTAATAGTTCTGCCCCTTTTGTCCGACTTTGTTTTCCGAGTGGCTTAGACGATTGTGTCTATCTCACTTCTTCTCCACCTTCTTCAGAACTAGCACTTCACTGGTGTCTGGGTCGATGATGATGAAATTCAGGAAATACGTGCCGTCCGCACGGAAAAAGTAGGCGACGCCTGTCGCCATTGTCTGCGGCTGGCCATCCATCTCGTCAATGTCCATACACAAATATGCTATACCTTCGGTGTTGGTATCCGTCCACCATTTTCCGGTCCCACTGTGAATAAAGTTCGGGGCACACATAAAATCAGAGAAGTCGGGCATCTTCTTAAACGAAAATGTCCCGTCAGATCGGATTACTAGACATCCATCCTGCCGCTCGAATTGGAGGAGCGGGGTGGCCTCAGCCCAGTTCGTGCGATCCAAATCGATGATCCAGTTTCCGCAGATATCCGGTTTGGGCGGCGAGTATTTCAAGTTTTGGTTCTCACACCCACCGAAGCATGGTAGTGTAGTCATCAGAATACAAATCCATAGCGACGGCAAGCAGTTACCAACTGACTGACTGCGTCCACGAGATCTTCTCATGATAAAAGGCTCACACGCTGTTATCGCGCTCTAAAAAGGAGTCCGGCTACCTTGTAGGGAAGGACCATTGATTCGCTGCCCCTGTGTTTACTCAGCATTTAAAACAGAAACGCAGCCAGTTATTGACGACCTCGGCTGAGTCCCGCTAAGCTCCGCCACCCGCCTGGAAACTAACTTCCTCGTAGGGCTGAATCACGACAAACCCATCGCCGCGAAACTCCATCTGGATCGACTCGCCGCTACCACGCCCAAAGAATGTTTTCAGTGAAACGTCTGTGCGGAATTCCGGCGTCAGCGAGCCCGACCAGGCCACGGTGGCGTTCGGGTCGGTGATGATCGGATTGTCGGGCGTCACCCGTAAGGTCAGCGGATCGTAATGCGTGGTCATCGCGATCATGCCCTGGCCTTCCAAGCGAACATTAAAAAGACCTCCGGCCATCATGCCGGTTATTTTTCGCATGATCTTGATATCCCACTGGATATCCCGCTCGAACGCCAGCAGATCGTTGCCGTTGACGTAGATCGATTCGCCTTCGAGATTTAAAATGGTGACTTTCTTGCCCGTGTCAGCCAGATACAGCCGTCCGTGCCCCTCGGCCTTGGTCAGCCGCGCGCCCTCGCCGCTGACCGCTTTTTTGAGGAACTTACCGATCCCATGCTCGAGAATCCCTTCCCTGGTGAACTTGATATTGCCGACGTAGGCCACCATCGAACCCATCTTTGTCCACACACTCCCGTCGAGGTTGATCTCCAACAACCGTTCGCTTTCCAGCTCGAAGAACCCCTCGCCCCGATCCCGTTGTGCGGAAGTCGCCACAAACTCTTCTAAAGAGTACCTACTCATCCCTTTTTCTCCTTTTTGCCCTTCTTTTATGTGAATGTCGTTTTCCGGTCCACCCTCGTCTTTACTCAATTCGCTCGCTTGGCCATGATATTGACGGTTGGGCAATCGGTGCAACCCAAGATCTCGCGGCACCCCCCCAATAGATTAGATTTCTGCAAAAAAATGACGAAATTTGGACCATCCGCTCTTGAGCTACGTACTGAACACCGATATACTGGTCAGGTGTTCACGCCAATAACTCAAGCGAAGGAAACGGTCCATGGTAACCACCACAAAATCGAAACCCGTAAATAACATGGCTAAAAAAACAACTGATCGGACCAAGTCCGCTGCGAAAAGCACTACGGCAAAGGGTAAGGCCAAGAAGTCCGAGACCAACATATTCTTGGACGCCAATCCCTCGCTGAAGAACACCATGGCGCAAATCGAAAAGGAGTTCGGCGAAGGGGCCATCATGCCCTTGGGCACCGATCACCCTGCCCAGATCCCGGGAATTTCCACCGGATGCCTCTCGCTGGACATAGCCCTGGGCGGACAGGGTGTTCCCAAGGGCCGCATCGTTGAGGTCTACGGCCCCGAATCCAGCGGCAAGACCACTTTGGCCCTGCACATCGTAGCTCAGGCCCAACGCGCGGGCGGAATCGCCGCGTTTGTCGACGCCGAACACGCACTCGACCCCAGTTGGGCCAAAAAGCTGGGCGTCGAGCTCGAAACGCTGCTGGTCAGCCAGCCGGGTAGCGGCGAAGAGGCCATGCAAATCACCGAAATGCTGGTCAAATCCAACGCCGTGGACGTTATCGTGATCGACTCGGTCGCTGCGCTTGTGCCCAAGAGGGAACTCGAGGGCGAGATGGGCGATTCGCACGTCGGCCTCCAGGCACGCCTCATGAGCCAGGCCATGCGAAAACTCACCGGCGCCATCTCCAAAAGCAAAACTCTCGTGATCTTCATCAACCAGATCCGCGAAAAGATCGGCGTCATGTTCGGTAGCCCCGAAACCACGCCCGGCGGTCGCGCATTGAAATTCTACTGCTCCTGCCGCATCGATGTCCGTCGCATCGGCCAGCTAAAAGACGGCGAAGCCATAGTCGGCCAGCGCGTCCGCGCCAAGATTGTCAAAAATAAGGTCGCCCCACCGTTTAAGATTGCCG
>CAZISU010000296.1:0-6965 GCA_964541935.1 uncultured Planctomycetaceae bacterium
CCAGCCATGATGGAGTGACCCTCCAATAGAAGTGTGGTTAACTCTACTGAAAGGCCCTCAAACTCTGCACCCAACTCTGCACAAACCCGTCATACGGGGTCCGCGGAAAATAAAGCCTTTCGTAACTCGTTGTTACAAAAGGCTTTGCGAAGTGGGCGATACTGGGCTCGAACCAGTGACCCCTAGCTTGTCGATTCGCCTAAAAACTCCCGCTGTTTTCGCTCAAACCCATTGGTAAATCAATGGTTAACGCCAGGGGTAAAGGGTTTGCAAAGCGTGCAAACCTTGACGAAATATAACGACTTACGATGGTTTTGCAAGCGTTTTGTGGTAACTACCACAATTCGATTTGGCAGGCCTGGTAACCTCTCGACCTGGACAAAGCGGCCCCATACTCTGTTCATGAAAGACCGTAACACGATCCGCAGCCGAACAGCTTGCCCCTTGACCTGGGTTTCGTCAAGTGCATCGACACAATCTGCCACGCGGATGCACAAGCTCGGAAACTGGTGTTGCTCCCACCAGAGGCTGCCGCCGGCAAAGCAAAGCGGTAGTGCAATTGCAGCCAAATCATATTTGTAGTTTTTTGCACAAGGCTTCAAAATCATTGGCCTCGATATCAAAAGTAGTGCCGCCTGGTTGTCCGAAGTCGGCCATGCTGTCTTCCTCTGGAACGTTTACATAAACTGTATGCATCCCGGCACCCTGAGCCGCTGCCAAATCACCTTTGTGCGCAGCAACCATCATGGCCTGGGCCGGTTTCAGTCCCAGGAGGCTGGTTCCTTTTCGATAAGCCTGCAATGAAGGTTTGTAATAGCCCAAAAACTCGCATGAAAGAATACCGTCCCATTGCACCTCGGCTGCTTTTGAGCTGCTGACAATGCTTTCCCAACTCAAGATGGTGAGCACTACTACCGTATACTTGGTTCGCAGGCGGCTGATCGCTTCAGGGGCTCCGGTAAAGACTTTAAGGTGATGCCATGTCGATTTGACGAGCGACATACGGTCGATTGCGGACAAGAGCGGATAGCTGCTTGTCAGATTATCTAATGCCCGCAGATGCATCTCATCCGCATTGATCCATGGCAAGTTTCCATGTCGCACCTGCTTCTGAATCTTAAACATTTCCGCTCGCCAGTCATTGGCGAAAGCTTCACTGTCTATTGCTTGGCCTCTTTCATCGGCCAATGCCTGAATTTTTTCCCGGGCCGTATTCTTCCAATCGAATACCGTCCCGCCGACATCAAAAAACAACGCTTTGACATTGTGCATAAGACCTCCATTTTCTTAGTCTGCATATTCCAAGTTACCCAGTCGCCCTACTTTAACTCAAGTGCCTCGGCGATTTTGTAACCAAGCTCCTTAGCAGCTTCAAGGGAGACTGGCTGTTCCTCGAACAGCTCAATGCCGACTGAATCCGCGGTTGCGGCCGGCCCGTAGAGCATCGTAATGCCCGACATTTTGCACTCGTTGGAGAGGGTGCATTTGACACAGGGAACATTCCCTTGGATTGTCACTGCGCCGATAAAGTTCATGCCCTCTTCTATCATGCTGAACTGGATGGCATTGACACCCATTTGGCAGGCTGGAGGCATCGTAGCATGGTCTTTGGGAACAGCGTATGTAATAACCGCACCGCCAGGCTTGCCAGCCATGAAACCATGTATATGCCGTAGCGGATAAAGACGTTCAATAAATGCCTTGGTGCGTGCGTCGAGTGATGAGTAGGGGGTGAAACCGGCTATGACCAGGGCATCAGCCGCCTTTGCCTTTTCCGCTAGCTCAATACCATCATCTTTGATGACACATTTATTGGTCTTGACGCATCCCAAACAGGCTCGGCAAGGTTCCACGGTATAGTCCCTCAGTTTAACGAATTCAGTCTCACACCCTGTCGCATCCAATACCGCTCTGAGAGCGCGATCCGTATTGCTGTTCTTGATTGGTGAGCCAGATACTCCTAGTACTTTCATTTCCACATCCTTTTTTATGGACAATAATTATGTTTTATTTTTAGTGTTTTAGCCAGCGTCCACCTGTCCGGTTGGCGTAGGTCACGGAATCCGTTTTCGGTGATCGAGGGCAGTCTTCTGCACCGCGTTCCATCCGACAGGCAATAGGTTCATACCCAGCCTTACTCCCCAGGAGCAGATGACTGCCAGAATCATGTTGAACGGCTCCTTGGGGATGATGAAATCATATCCGTGTGCGCCTGCGAAGTCACTGCGGCACACTCGCACCGGTTCCTGAATTATCTCGATCTCAATGTAGTTGCCGACACTCAGAAGTTGATCGTGGCGGACCCCCAGGGACTGCAAGAGTTTCCTGGAATCAGGTCCCATCACGGCAATTCGAGCTACGTTATCGGTCTCGTCTGTCGCCGTGATACCGGTTGATTGAATCCTGGAGCGAAGCCGGGTCAGTACTGGTTGCACCGAGATACGGGGAAGCCCGATCCATAGCCGTCCGCTCCCTGCGTACAGGTCGACCGGTTGGTCTGATATGTCTTCGATCCGCACACCACAGAGGCCTGTCCCTGGACTCAGATCGGCAGCGGCTCCCGCGACCCAGTCTTTGGCGACTTGCAATAAGTTATTTCCGACCAAGGCTATCCACCCTTGGTCACCTCGATCGGGGAGACCGGCTCCGCGAGTGATCGCTTCGATCTCATCCTCGAACGCCGACATATTGCTTTCGAGAAACACATCGCCGAAAGCCACGTGATGTTGAGGGTCGAACACCTTGTCCGGAACCACGGAGGCGACAAATGGACTTGGCCGAATCATCTGTTGTGCCTCCTCGACTTCCTGAGATCTTTCTCCGGCATTATCACTCCTCTTCTCTCTGGCTAATATTTGCGCTCACGGGCGTGGTTCAGCGACTTATCTTAACCGTCAAATTACTCAGAGAAATCAGCCATCACAAAGTTATCTGAAAAGTTCTGGTAGGCCGCTTCAAACTGCTTCGCCATATCATCCGGGAACAGGTGGAAGTCGCCCGCGGCCAGGGCATTCACAATGCCTTCTGAAACAATTGAAGGAGAAAAGCCTTCTTCAAAACCTGCTTAAGCAGCCATATCGCTCGCGATCGGACCCCTGGTGAACGCTTAGAACAGTTATCGGCCGAACGCATGCGTGAGTCAACTGCTGCCCTGCCGAGAGCCCGGATCAGCGCTAAGCAAGATCTGTTGGGAGCACTCGGTTAAACGATAAGCAAAACGGCCACTGACCCCTAGCCGACGTCGCCAGCGGTCACGGTATACGGACCATACCCCAAGGTTTTGTCCTGCAACGCTTTACAACGCATGCACCTGATTCCCGGCACTACCACATTTTGGGCCGATCTACCACATTCTTTGGCCATAAGACAAGCTCCCAGCGCATAGAAAAAGCCTCGCAAGTCTTGGACCTGCAAGGCTTTAAGTGAGTGGGCGATACTGGGCTCGAACCAGTGACCCCTAGCTTGTCGAGCTAGTGCTCTAACCAAACTGAGCTAATCGCCCGTAACTCTTGTTCTGACCGTACCATGGAGTGGCTTGGCCAGCTTTTCAACAGTTTTCGACATACTTGGCGTTTAACTTGTGTTAAATGCCATTTGAGCCGATGCTTTGGCAAGCCCTTTAATCTGCCATGAGATGAACAAAACGTCAAGTGGGGCCTGCCGGGTTACTTTTTGAGTTCCGACAAACGGGCAAAAATGCCAACAAACAAACGGCCGAACCCAGCAAAGGATGGAATACACCACTTTTTGCGAACCTTTTTGCCGCTATAGCCCCCTTCCTATTGCTACAATCACTTTTCTCAGCCTATACTTGGGACACAAGAAAACCTTCTTGGGATCTTTCTACGTCATCCTTTGTATCGATGGTGTCCCCAATAAGGTTAGGTCCAGGATAAATTAGGTAATATGCTAAAGGTAAAACTGCCGGACGGAAACTGTTTAGAATTCTCTCGTCGCGTGAGACCGATCGATGTTGCGGCCGAAATTGGGGCCGGATTGGCAAAAGCGACTCTATTGGCGGAGGTCACCGAGCTTGGTAGGGACGAGTCTGCTGAAAATGGGCCCAAACTGGTCGATGCCGACTCAGCGCTGCCAGAAGATGGCGAAATCTCTATCCGCCTTATCACCAAGCGTGATCCCGAAGCACTGGCTATTATGCGTCACTCCTGTGCGCATGTGATGGCTCGGGCCGTGATGCGGCTGTTCGACGGGGTCGAACTGGCCTTTGGCCCCACCGTCGGCGACGGATTCTATTACGACTTCCACCTGGAGCATTCGATTAACGAGGCTGATTTTCCCAAGATAGAGGCCGAAATGGCCAAAATCATCAAGGAGAACGAGCCTTTCGAGCAAATCGATCAGCCGCGTGAAAAAGCGCTCGATCTTTGCATGGAACTCGGGCAAAAACTCAAGCGGGAGCATATCGAAGAGGGGCTGTCCGACGAGTCGACGTTGAGTTTGTACCGTCAGGGCGAATTCATCGACCTTTGCGGCGGCCCGCATATTCCCAGCCCGGCGTCGATTGGGGCTTTTAAGCTTCTGTCCGTGGCCGGCGCTTATTGGAGAGCCGATGCCTCCAGGCAGCAATTGCAACGCATCTACGGAACGGCCTGGTTCAACAAAAAAGATCTGACCAAGCATTTAACTAAGGTCGAAGAGGCCAAAAAACGCGACCATCGGGTTTTGGGAAAACAGTTAGACCTATTCCTGATCGACCCGGAGGTCGGCTCGGGACTGGTAATGTGGTTGCCCAAGGGGGCCACGATCCGCCGTGAATTGGAAACATTCATCTACGGAGAACTTATCAAACGCGGTTACCAGCCGGTCTACACCCCTGCCATCGGGCGGGTGGAATTGTACGAAACTTCGGGTCATTTTCCATACTACAGCGACAGCCAGTTCCCGCCGATCGAGGTTGACGAAAACGAGCGATACCTGCTGCGTCCGATGAACTGCCCACACCATATCAAGATCTACCAGTCGAAGCCGCGGAGCTACCGCGATTTGCCGCTGCGGCTGGCCGAGTTGGGCCTCGTGCATCGCTTCGAACAGTCGGGCGAGCTTAGCGGCATGACCCGTGTGCGTGGATTTACGCAAGACGACGCCCATATTTTCTGTACCGAAGAGCAGGTGGGTGACGAGTTCCGCGGTTGCATCGAGATGACTCAGTACGTACTGAAAACACTGGGTCTGGACGATTATCGCGTGCGGCTGGGGTTCCGCGACCCGGATAGCGACAAATACGTGGGCAAGCCGGAAGACTGGGATCGGGCCGAGGCGGCCTTGGAGCAGGTTTGCCGCGATTTGGAGTTGCCGAACCTGGAAATCGAGACCGGCGAGGCCGCTTTCTACGGGCCCAAGGCCGATTTCGTGGCCACCGATTGCATCGGCCGCGAGTGGCAGTTGGGCACTGTGCAGCTAGACTACAATCTGCCCAGCGAGAACCGTTTCGCCTTGGAGTACGTCGGCGCTGACAATACGCCACACCGGCCGGTAATGATCCACCGGGCCCCGTTCGGCTCTCTGGAGCGTTTTACGGGCATGTTGATCGAGCATTTTGCGGGCGCATTCCCGCTTTGGCTGGCGCCGGAGCAAGTGCGTGTGCTGGTCGTGAGCCAGAAATTCGAGGAGTATGGGCGGCAGGTTCTGGACCGGCTGATGCAAGACGGGCTGCGAGCCACGGGCGACTGGCGACCGGAAAAGATCGGCGCCAAAATCCGCGACGCTCAACTGGAACTGATCCCCTACATGCTCATTGTGGGGGGGAGAGAGATGGAGCAGGGCACCGTCTCGGTTCGTGACCGAATAGAGGGGGATGTGGGAGCAATGGCGGTCGATGAGGCCATTACCAAGCTGAATGAGGAAATCAAACAAAAAACTATCCGCCAATAGTGGTTTTTTGGGGGTTGACCAGTTGACGGGCCGTCTTGGCTCGGAAATACTCTTTTTAGAGTTTTTTATGTGAAACCGGATCCCGGGCCGACGGCCTGGCGTTTGACCGGTACAAAACATTGTTGTTTCGAAGGTATTTAAGTTTATGGGTCGATGGAGGTCACCGGAAAAAGAGCCGGATAAACAGCGGATCAACGAAAAGATCCGCATTACTCCAGTACGTGTAATTGGGGCTGACGGCAGCCAACTAGGGGTCTTGCCAACCGAAGAGGCATTGCAAACTGCTCGACAAGATGGTCTGGATCTGGTCGAAGTCGCCTCTGACGCAAAGCCGCCGGTTTGCCGGATTATGGACTACGGTAAGTTCAAATACCAGCAAAAGAAACGGCAGCACCGCACTCACACTCACCAGACCAAGGTCAAGGAGATCCGCGTGCGCCCCAAAACGGGCGCCCACGACATCACCGTCAAGGTCAATCGTGCCCGCGACTTCCTCGGCCACAACGATAAGGTACTTCTAACGGTAATGTTTCGTGGACGCGAGATGGCCCACGTCGAAGAAGGCCGCCGCGTCATCAAGGAGATCATCGAACAGCTTGAAGACGTCGCCAAGGTAGAATCGTCTCCGTCTCAGCACGGGCGACGGATCACTTGCACGCTGGCACCAAAGTAAAATAGATCTTGCTTGAACAAAAATACGGGATAAGCCCCTAGCCTCCGGTCTTTTGGGCTTATCCTGTTTCTATTTCTTGACAGTGCACATACCCCATCGCACATACCCCATCCAGTGATCCACTGGTATCCGCAGCCATCTGATTTGAGATAACTTGGGTTTTTATTTGACAATCGTCCCATATTTATTAGAATCCAGGTCATGAGCGCTTGGATTCAATAGTCAAACGAACAGCGAATTACTGGCCCAGCGACTGGGGCAGGCCTCGGGCTTCAGCCGGGCGATCAAGAAAAGGATCGCGATATGACTCGCCCACGTCACTCACACGGCTTCACGCTCGTGGAACTACTTGTGGTGATTGCCATTATCGCGATTTTGATCGGATTGCTCTTGCCCGCGG
>CAZISU010000297.1:0-6963 GCA_964541935.1 uncultured Planctomycetaceae bacterium
GCGGCGAGACGTCACACGACGAGCACATCAATCGCGCGGTAAGCCTCACGTTGGCCGAGATCGGTGTGTTGAATTCTCTGCCCGTGATCTTCGGCGTTTTGACCTGCAACACGCTCGAACAGGCAATTGCCCGCGCGGGCGTCGAGGTCGCAACCCGCGGCAAGGACACCGAGGGCAGCCGCATCGGCAACAAAGGCGGCGAGTGCGCCCAGGCGGCCTTGGAGATGGTGAGTTTGATGGCGAAATTACCATAGCATAGCTGTAGGGTGCGTGCTTGCACGCACCAGCTACAGGGGCGAATCGACGGTGCGTGCAAGCACGCACCCTACTAACTGAAACCTGAAACCTCATACCTCATACCTAACATGGCACGTCGTAGCAAAGCCAGAGAAGTTGTTTTTCAGGTCCTCTACCAGGACGACCTGAACCCCAAGATCAGCCCCACCGTGGGCGATGATCTGCTTGCGCGACGCCTCAGCGACGAAAATCTGTTGCAGTTCGCCAGAACGTTGCTGGCCGGCGTGCGCCGCAAGCGACAGGAAATTGACGCCCGGCTGGACGGCACGGCCGATAACTGGAGCGTCGACCGTATGGCGGCCACTGATCGAAACGCCCTGCGGATAGGCGCCTACGAGGTCCTTTTCGGCGACACGCCCGACACGGTGGCCGTCGACGAGGCTATCGAACTTGCCAAACGCTACGGCACGGCCCAGTCGGCCGCCTTCGTAAACGGCATCCTCGACCGCCTCATGCCCGGCAAGGAAAAGAGCGAACAAGAAAGCGAAGATGTGTCTAAGCCGCCCAGCGAAAAGCCCCAGCCGGAAAGCCTGCACGATAAAATGCAGCGGTTGAAGGAGCGGAAGTAGAAGCTGAAGGACAGAATGAGGAATTAGGAAGCTCGAATGAAGAATGAATTAAGAATACGGAATTAAGAATGACGAATGGGTGCGGGAACCGGAAGTTTTAGTCAGCCGCATACCGCTGTTGACGCGTCTCTACATTCCTCATTTTGCATTCTTAATTGATTCTTCATTCGAGTTTCTTCATTCGTCATTCAAATACCCTTGATCATTGTTTTTTTATACTCCAACACCCACCCCCTAACCCACCGAACGCAAATGGGCCTTCTCGATAAATTCAAACAGGGTCTGAAGAAGACTACGAACCTGCTGAAGACAGACATCCGTGATATTTTCAAGGCGGAGGGACGGCTGGTCGACGACGATTTCCTCGACGAGTTGTTCGGGGCCCTGATTAAAACCGATATGGGCGTGCAGGCCGGCGACGAGACTGTGGACGAGGTGCGCGGCATCTACAAAGGCCGCGTGGCCGAGATGTCCGACGTGTTGGAGACGGTCAAGGGCAAGCTCAAGGAACTCATGGCCCAGCCGGCGGCGCCCATAACCTTCGCCGCCAGTGGTCCGACTGTGATCATGGTGGCCGGCGTCAACGGCTGCGGAAAAACTACTTCCATCGCCAAGCTGACGAAGATGTTCACCGACGACGGCAAGAAGGTCGTGCTGGGCGCGGCCGACACCTTTCGGGCCGCGGCCGTCGAACAGCTGACCATCTGGTCGAAACGACTGGGCGCCGAGATCGTGACCGGACCCTCGGGCAGCGACCCAGCCAGCGTTGCCCATAAGACGGTGGCCCGCGCGGTTGAGACGGGTGCCGATATCTGCATCATCGACACGGCCGGCCGTTTGCAGACGCAACAGAATCTGATGCAAGAGTTGGAGAAAATTCATCGCGTCTTGGGCAAACAGATCCCCGACGCGCCGCACGAAGTCGTCCTCGTGCTCGACGCTACCACCGGCCAAAACGGCATCTCGCAGGCCAAACACTTCACCGACTCCGTGAACTGTACGGGCATCGTGCTAGCCAAGCTCGACGGCACCGCCAAAGGCGGCGTCGCCGTGGCCATCCGCAGCCAAGTCGGCCTGCCGGTAAAATACGTGGGCGTGGGCGAACAGCCAGAAGATTTGGCGCTGTTCGAACCCGACCAGTTTGTCGACGCGCTGTTTGAGGACGTGGGGTCGATTTCTGACTGACGTGGCTTTACTGTAAACCGCCTATATTGTGTGGCACGCTCAGAGCGTGCCACACATGCCGACCATTTTCCACCGCACCGTCCAGATATCTTGAAACATCGCCGGATTTCTGTTCCACCGGGGGGTGAGTTATTGACGTGCCCGCGAAATATCTATATGATACTTCTGGCTATTGATGGCACGCCCGGCCGGCTTCAGCTTGGAAGTCAGATGTTGGACGAAGCCGTCTTGCGTTATTCTCAACTCAATTGAATAAGGGGTTTGTCATGAGAAGTCATGCCGTTCTGGTAGCTGTGGTGGGCAGTGTGTTGGGTTTGTGTGTTGGTGTGGCTGAGGCGCATTCCGGTATAAGTCTGCAAACCATTTATCTAGACAATATAGATGTTGCGTATCGTTCGACCATAAGGATCGTTACCGACGAGCCCATCGAAGCGATTGGGAACATATCAATTACCGGTGGACTGGTTCGTCAAGTAGGTGACCAGTCAATTTTCGCTCCCGTTACCTATCCCTTTCCCGGGTTTGATGACTATGAGCCAGACACACATCTTCTTATCACCCAAGATAAGTTTGCCGAGATTACAGGCTCACCAATTATCGAAACCAACGATTATTCGTTAGGATCTCCTGATGGTTTTGGCACATTCGAACAAGGCTCCGATGGGATGATGACACTACTGCCCGAATATCAAACGACCAGTATGGATTTTATACAAATAGTATCTCCAAGCTGGGATACTCGACTGAATGTGACGGTGTATACTTCTAACCAAACATATCAGGTCCACGTTTCTCCTTGGGCGATGGGTGTGTGTGGATATTACATCAGCCCTCCCGATACCGATTTTGGTCAGGTCCGTGTGGGAACAACAGCCACTGCTGATGTAATAAAAGATCATGCTGGGGAGTGTTGGTGTTATGGCAGCCATGAATATACTGTCAATTTCCCTGATGCTGAAGGGGCATTTAGACTGGCTGCAGAAGACTTGTCCACGTCCCCTGATGTTGGAAATTACACTTTTTTACCTCAAATGCGTGGTCAGACTAACTGCGAGGCTATAAATGATCATTGGCCTGCCCAGGGAATAATATCCTTTTCCGGTTGTGGCGTGGGGCCGGTCTTCGCTGCCGACCAAACGCCGGGCACGACCTTGGAGTTTGGAGAACTTGAAATCAATTCGTTCTTCGACGTGTTTACCGAAGTCAGTAACTTGACTGATGACAATGAATTGGGCGACTTAACACGTTTGATAACACACGCCACCATCGAAGGCGACGCGGCTGGCGCATTTCAATTGCTTGACGGCGACTGGTGTGATTTGCTGGTTGGGCAGATGGACCAGTTGCAGTTGCGTTTTGATGCCACAGGACTGGCGGCGGGCGAATACGAAGCGGTGCTGGTTATCCCAGCGATGTGGGTGCCGAGTCCGGCGCGACCGATCTGGGCGAAGTCTACTCTTTCCCATTGCATGCCACTGTCGTGCCCGAGCCGTCAATACTAGCCAGCCTGCTGGGGCTTTTGGTGCTGGGGAGCCTATTCTGCCGGCATCGATAATCCACCGTCGGATACCTGCGTTGTGCCTGAAAAATCCAGGGGGCGTGGGGCCAGCCTCACTGTGCTAATTTCTCCAGCCAAGTGTCGCATACAAGTTGGCACGTTTCGCACAGCACATCTAGGTAATGGACGCTCTGTTCATTGACCAACAGCTTTATCACCCGTAGTATTTATCATGCATGGCTGCAGCACCACCTGCGCTGCCAGCGTCAAGAGGTGGTAACGAGACCCCAATGAAGGATGGGTGTTCTCCGGATGAATCACCTTTCAACCGCCGAGCTCAAAGCAGGTGAGCTCCTAGACGCAGAAATGTCAGCTCCCATGATTGATTGCAAACAGCGATGCAGCAAGTGTATATTGCCGACACAATACCCGGGTCTTGCTTTAGACGATCAGGGTGATTGTAATTACTGTCAACGATGGGACCACAAGTGGGAGCATCTCGATTTTGCAAAGCAAGGGGTACTTCTAGATCGCATTCTTGACAAACATCGGGGCAAAGCAAAGCCTTATGATTGCTTGGTCGGGCTGAGCGGTGGGAAAGATTCTTGCTACGCCGCGTATATCTTGAAGAAACGCGGCATGCAGCCGCTGGGATGCACCTTCGATAACGGCTTTCTTACCCAAACCGCTTTGGACAATATAGAAAACGCGGTTAAGGCCCTTTCGATAGGGCATGTGTATGTGCGCTATGACGTTGGTTTCCTGAACGCGTTATACAGACAGTGTCTGCTGTCCGCGGGAGAATTTTGTTCTGCATGTAATATCGGCATCAAGAGTACACTGTATCGCACGGCCAGGAGTTATAATATTGACTTGGTCGTTTCCGGTCAATCGACCCGCACCGAGGCTAATTCCCCCAAGGAGTACTTCACAGCTTCGTCCGGGTATTTTCGCAATGTAACCAAAGACTTTTTCTCCAAACAAGAGATTGGCAGTTACACGTATGTCAGCCAATTCAAAAGAATATGTTGGCACCTGCGTCGATCTCCTTTTTATCTGCAGTTGCCCAGCTATATGCGCTGGGATGAAAAGGAGTTCATCGAGGAAATGGCCGAAGAGCTGAACTGGGAAGGATCGTTCGGGGAACAGCACACGGATTGTAGAATGAGTGATGCGAAAGAGTATATCAAATTGAAAAAGTTCAAGGTGACCGAACTCACGGCAAAACTCTCCAGCCTTATCCGGGACAAGCAACTCAGCCGGGAAAAAGCATTGGAACTGCTTGAACAACAGGCCCTCTACTTACAAGAGAACGAACAGACGATCAGAGAACAGATTCAGAACGAGTTCCACCTCTCCGCTGAAGAGCTTGACAAGGCCATTCATGCCTCGCACCTGCCTTATCTCTCGAAAATGGATGCCTTTCTGTCAGAAGCCAAGAAACTCCATGAGAGCATCCGTTTCACGAAATGAGGGCAATAGACGGCATGTTCTATTTGCGAGCAGCGTGTGCTTAAAGCGGGTGTCCTGGCAACTCGTCAAATAGGGACTCTCTTGATGCTATGACGGGGAACTCCTTTTCACAGGGCATCCGGTGTTGACAACGCATATCGCATGAGGTACAGTCTGCTATACATGACTGAATGGAGTGTCTTGCTGTTGGGCAAGTAATGCAAATCCAGGCATATCATATTGGCGTAGAGGCAGGCAAAATGAACAAACAAGCAGCCGGCAATTCAAATCCTAATACAATTCAAACCGATAAGGTCTGGCGCGACGGCGAATATCTGGTGATGCATGAAAAGAAAGCGGTGCTTCCAAGACGTTGTGCAATCTGCAATACGCCGATCAATGGCAAGCTGGTAAAACTCAGCGTTCGAAACGACTCTTTTATATCCCGTATCATGATCCTGCTAGCTTCGCCATTTGCGGGCGTGATGGCACCACGAACAAATTTCCGCATTGGCTTATGTCGTCAGCACATTGGCCTGGAAGTCATGTGTCAAAGAATCTTTCAGCTTCTAATGTGCATGGCGTTTTTCGGGATGATAATCGGCTTGGCTTTGATCTTTCGAGGATCTAGTTCAGACTTGAAATATACGGGGCTTGGCTTGGTGATGACTTCTATGCTCTCTGTTTATATAGCTGTATTCTTCGGTTTTGGAAGATCGCGTCCGGTCAAGCTCGCCAAGATTGATAAACCTTTCGTTTGGGTCAAGGGCGTATCACCAGAGTATCTTGAATCGCTTCCGGAGCTGCCCTACTCCCGATAGATTGACTTTCGCTCGATTATTGAGACGTAAGTTGTTTGGGACGGCAGCTGCTTCACAAACACCGGTCGCAAGCGACCGGGCTAAACGCTCTGAAATCTGAAGTCTCACGTCTGATGCCTGGAGTCCGAAGTCTGGCGTCTCATTTTCTCCCCCCGCCCCTTGACATTCGCGTGTGTTGCGACACAATCGAGTACTTAGAACGTAGTGGGCAATCACCCCCCAACGATGGCCGGTACTGACTGGTATGAACGTACATAACAACCGACGGGTCTTGTCTTTTATGGCCCATCCCGACGACGCTGAATTCTTTTGCGCGGGCACGCTGATCCGCCTGGCCGATTTGGGCTGGGAGGTGCATATAATGTCCGCCGCGCCCGGCGATTGTGGCACCATAAGCCATACGGCTTGGGAGATCGGCGGCATTCGCACCGAGGAGGCGCGCAAGGCGGCCGAGCTGATCGGGGCCACTTATCACTGCCTGGGCGAAAACGACGGGTATGTGACCTACGACAAGGCTGCGATTCGCAAAAGTGTCGATATATTCCGCATGATTGCCCCCTCGCTGGTAATCACGCACCCGCGGCAAGATTACATGATGGACCACGAGATGACGTCGCTGTTGGCCCGCGGAGCGTCGTTCCTGTACGCGGCTCCCAACGCATCGCCCGTGCCAATTCGCGAAGGCGCTCAGATTCCGCACCTGTACTATTGCGATCCACCCGACGCGATCGACCACTCGGGCAACCGCATCAAGCCCACCACATACGTTGACATATCCGAGCAGATCGACAAAAAGACCGAGATGCTGGCACTGCACGCCAGCCAGCGTGAATGGCTGCGAGCGCACCACGGTACCGACGAGTATCTCGACTCGATGGTCAGGCTGGGCGCGATGCGCGGCGAAGAGGTCGGCGTTGGCAAGGCCGAGGCCTTCGTGCAGCATCGCGGGCATAGCTATCCGCACGACGATATTCTTGGGGAATTGCTTAAGAAGACTTGAGACTTGGGACGTGAGATGGGTAGCCCCGTTGCATACAAAGCAAAAATCATAAACCTTGGTGCGTCGCGGACGCACCCTACAATAAATCAAAATCTAATCAGGAGATATAAAAATGGCACGGCCGATTAGCAAAGTGGCGCC
>CAZISU010000298.1:0-6951 GCA_964541935.1 uncultured Planctomycetaceae bacterium
CACCGCATCGCCGACGCTCTCCACCGAGAGAGCGGCGTCTTCGTCCATTTCGATTCCGAACTCTTCTTCGAAAGAGGCTACCAGTTCGATCGACTGCACGCTTTCGGCGCCTAGGTCGACGGTAAAGGTTTTGTCGAGTGCTACTTCACTGGGGTCAAGTTGTAAAACTCGGGCGGTCACGGCCGCTACTCGTTCTTCTACGTTTGCCATCTATCTATAATCTCCTGTATGTGATTAGTGTTTTCTTTAATGAATTAATTGCGAGCCAACGAACGGCGGCCTTTTGCAATGGCCGGCTTCCGCACCGATGCCGTAAGCTTGAATATCTCTTCCCACATGTCCCGGTCGGCCTGGGTCCATTCCTTTTTGCGGCGGCTCATGGCCATCGCGGCGGTCTCGAAGAGCTTGCCCTTTCCGAAGCCCTTGGTCACGACGCCTTCGAGGAACCAGGCAAAACTGGGGATAAACTTGGGAAGCGGTTTGCCGGTCGCCGCGATGAGCGTCATTGCGCCGACATAAGCGCCCGTATTAAAAAGCGTGCCGATCGATGTTTTCGTGTGGTCGCCGATCAACGAACCGACTTTCGTCGAATCGGTACTGATCGGGGTGCGGCCATCGAGCATGATCGTAACGTTGGAATAATCGTTCTTCAAATCGCTGTTGGTGGTAAGCGCCCCCAGGTTGACCCACTCGCCCACGTAGGCGTGTCCCAGGAAACCGTCGTGGTACTTATTGGAATAGCCCTGGATAATCGACTCCTCGACTTCACCGCCCACGCGGCACATGGGGCCGATGGAGTTACCCTCGCGGCACTTAGTGCCTAAGAGGATAGAGTTTTTGCCCACGAAACACGGTCCTTCGATGCGTGTGAAAGGATGTACCTCGACACCTTCGTCGAGATAGATGGGCCCGTGCTCGGCGTCCAGAACGGCCATGGGATGGATCAAGGCGTCCTTGCCCACGAAGATGTCGTTCTTGCTGCCGCGCAGGCCGGAGGGCTGCTCTATGGTGCCTTCGACGCCGCTGTGACCGAGTGTGGCGAAATCCTTGGTCAACTGGTCCGGGTTTTCCAGAATCAGCTCCCAAATGTAATTCCACACGGGCACATCGCAGTTGCAGGACTCGAACGTGGCCTTGGCCGATTCGACCAAGGAATCGATCGAGTCGGTCTTGAGCTTGCCGATGTCTTCCTTGGCGACGCGGATCATGAGGCAGTCGCCGTCGTCGTCGAACTTAACGCGGCTGGGCCCCGGGGCTTTGTCTTTGGTGAAGAACTTGGCACGGATGCGAGGATTCACGATCAGCAGATCGTCGCCCTCGAGACTCTTAGGGTCGTTGACCGGCCAATCGGTTTGGGTCTTGTAGACATCGGCCATGTAGGGCGGCACAAAACAAGCCACATTCGTAATGCCCGTGGCAGCGATCAGTTTTTCGGCCAAGGACGTGATGCCGTAGCGCAGTTCCCAAATCGGTCGGCTCAAGGCCAGGGGGTTGAAATGATAGCGTTTGTCCGTCTGCTGGTCCAAGAGGATTAGTCGCATGGATATAGACTCCTTGAAATGCTTCTTGAGATACTAAAGACGAGTAAACGGACTTTTTTAGGGAGCGTCGACCATTTTTTCCTGGATCCACTCGTAGTAGTCCAGCATCTGCAAGCCCGAGGCGGCGTCTCTGTCGAGAACGCAAATCGCGTCGGGGTGCATCTGCAAAGCGCTGGCGGTGATCATGCTGGTGACCGGGCCCTCGACCGCCGCGGCCACGGCCTCGGCCTTGGCCTTGCCATTGGCCAACATGATCAGTTGGCGGGCTTCCATGATCGTGCCCACGCCCATGGTTATGGCGTAGATCGGCACATCCTCGGCCGAATCGAAGAAGCGTGCGTTGTCGTCGATAGTTTGTTTGGCGAGAGTCTTGATTCGTGTGCGCGAACCGAGCGAACTGGCTGGCTCGTTAAAGGCGATGTGCCCGTCGCTGCCGATGCCCAAGATCTGCAAGTCGATGCCGCCGTACTCGACGATCCTGTTCTCGTACCAGGCACAGAAAGCCGCGTAGTTTTGGGTCGTGCCCGAGGGGATGTGGATGTGCTGGCTGGGGATATTGATGTGCTTGAACAGATTCTCATGCATGAAGTAATGGTAGCTCTGTTCGTGATCCCTCGTGAGGCCGACGTACTCGTCTAAGTTGAAAGTCGTGACCTGTGAGAAATCCAAGCCCTCGTCGCGGTGCATGCGCACCAATTCTTTATAAAGCCCCAAGGGGGTCGATCCGGTCGCCAGTCCCAATACGGCATCGGGCTTTGCGTTGAGAGTTCGTGCAACGACCTTGGCCGCCACTTTACTCATCTTTTCCGCATTATCATGTACGAGAATTTCCATGATACTATCTCCACTTTTTCATTCTTGTGGTTACACATTTGTATTTTCGAAGCCGTTTAGTATCACAACTCAATAAACCAATGTCAACTAACTGACACCCTGTCGGCCTATGAGGCTTCCCCACGTAGTGCCTGTATGAATAAACAAAAAGCCCACAGCTAGACAGGTTTGAGAAGTATCCTATATCCCGCATCTCACGCACTTTACCGTAGCGGACTACAGATTTGTCAATCTGTGTCGAATTGAGCAATATATTTAGCCGCTGAGGCGAAAATTTCTTTTTCTCGAAAAATTTCGCGGGAATGCCAGGAACTAGGGTGGAATGTGGGGCAACTAAACATCGCCGCACAAGGAGTTATCCGCCTGAAGGCGGTACTACAAACGAAACTCAAACTGTATAACTAGTCGCCCAAGCGATATCGCAGAATACACCAGAGTGCTTTGAAGGCGTCGCGGAGGCCGATTTTCTTACCGGCTTCGTAGGTGCGGCCCGAGTAGCTGATGCCGATCTCGTAGATACGGTACGACCGTCGGGCGACCTTAGCCGTCATTTCCGGCTCGATGCCGAAACGGTTCTGCTTGAGCGTGGGCAGAATGTCTTCGATCACCTCGCGTCGGAACACCTTGTAGCAGGTTTCCATGTCCGTCAGGTTCAGATCGGTGAACATGTTCGAGAGGGTGGTCAAGAGTCGGTTGGCTACGTAGTGCCAGAAATAGAGTACCCGATGCGGTCTTCCGGCCAGGAATCGTGAGCCGTACACCACATCGGCGTCATCCTCGACTATGGGTTGAATCAGATCGGGATATTGGGCCGGGTCGTATTCCAGGTCGGCGTCCTGGATAATGACGATATCGCCCGTGGCTTTGGCAAAACCAGTCCGCAGCGCGGCCCCCTTGCCCTGGTTTTGTTCGTGACGCAAAACGACAAGGTTTTTAATATCTTTGTCGTTCTCAAGTCGCTTGAGCACCTCGGCCGTTCCGTCGTTGCTACAATCGTCGACGACAATGACTTCTTTTGGTATCTCGACGGCGCGAACTCGGCGGATGGCCTCTTCGATGGTGGCCTCTTCGTTGAAAGCCGGCATTATCACCGAAAGTCGAATGTTGGAGGGGATATGATAAAACCCCAGCCGTCGGGCGGCAGCCTCGCCAAAAAGCTCCTCGATCAGCTCCGGACCGCGTTTTTCTCCCGCCAATAAGTCCGCTATTTGGTTCGATTTGACCTGGCCCGATTCTCGCTGATCGACGTTCTTATGCGAGTGCATGTTGCGGAAGCCACGGGTTTTTGAAAATACAACATATTGCGAAGAACTAGACATTTGATGCTCCCGATGGCGAATAACACTCCATTATTTGAAAAAATACCAAGAAACGTAGGCTCTTGGCAATACGGGTTTACAGCACCCCCAGCGGCGGGGCGGGCATGATCGGACTAACTTTTGACCGCAAAAACCCATATACTGTTACACTCAACAATACAAACCAGAGATACCGGAACACATTACCATGTCGATTGACATTGCCGTCGTGCCCGTGGCGGGCCGCGGGACTCGCCTTTTGCCATTGGCCAAGAGCCAACCCAAGGAAATGCTGCCGGTGGGCCGCAAGCCTGTTGTTCAGTACGTGGCCGAGGAGTTGGCCCGTTGCGGAATCGGGCAGCTTCTTTTCATCACCGGGCCGGGCAAAGCGGCTATCGAGAACCATTTCGACATCGATGCCGAGCTGATCGCCAATCTCCGCGAGACGGGCAAGGAGGACTTGCTCGAAGAATTGGCCTTCGAGCGGAAAGACATCGAATATTTCTACACCCGCCAGCGTCGCCAGTTGGGGCTGGGCCATGCGGTACTTTGCGCCCGCGCGGTAGTGGGCCAACGACCTTTCGTGGTTGCCTTGGGCGACTCGATCATCGGCTTGCACGCCCAGAGTCAGGTGGTGCGTCTGATGGCCGATCAGTTCGAGGAAACCGGAGCCGACGCGGTGGTGGCGTTGGAGAATGTTCCGCCCGAGGACGTGGTGCGATATGGGATCGCCGTGCCCCGTAACGGCAGCGGCGGCGAGGTCTTCGAACTCGCCGACTTGATCGAGAAGCCGGCCGTGGGCGAGGTTCCCAGCACGCTGGCCGTGGCCGCGCGGTATGTCTTTAGCCCGAGGATTTTCGATTGTCTGGCCAAGACCGAACCGGGCAAAGGCGGTGAGATCCAATTGACTGACGCCATTCGCATGTTGATCCAGCAGGGTCGAAAGGTGTTGGGCGTTCGCCTGGCCGAAGGGCAAACTCGCTTCGAGATCGGCAACTTCGAGGCCTACTTTCAGGCCTTCGTCGACTTCGCCCTGGCCGATGAACAGTATGGCGAGTCGCTTAAAGAACATTTGAAGAAGATTATTCAGTAAAGCCAGAGGCCGCCCAGATGCTGTTGATTAAGAAAAAGGCACATGCCCGATGCGGTCTGATCGGCAACCCGTCGGACGGATATTTTGGCAAGACGCTTTCGCTGATCGTGCCGAATTTTGCCGCCGAAGTGACGCTTTACGAATGGGACGAGGTCGAGTTGGTCTTCAGCCGCAACGATCAGGTGCGTTTCCGTAGCGTCGACGATCTGGTCCGCGACGTGCAATTGCACGGCTACTACGGCGGCATCCGCCTGGTTCGCGCTACGATCAAAAAGTTCGTCGATTATTGCCGTGCCCGCGACATTCCGCTACACGACGAAAATTTCTCGGTTCGCTACGAGAGCAACATTCCCCGCCTGGTCGGGCTGGCCGGTTCGAGCGCGATCATCGTGGCCACGTTGCGTTGTCTGATGGAGTTTTATGAGATAGTCATGCCGCTGGAGATTCAGCCTTCGTTCGTGCTATCGGTCGAAACCGAAGAGTTGGGCATTGCCGCCGGATTGCAGGATCGCGTGGCGCAGATTTACGAGGGGTTGGTCTATATGGATTTCGCCCGAGAACAGATGTACGAATCGGGCGGATATCAATGCGGCGTTTATGAGAAGCTCGACCCGTCGCTGCTGCCGCCGCTCTACGTGGCTTACAATCCCAGCGTGGCCAGCCCCACCGAACGCACCCACGGAGACCTGCGATTGCGTTTCAACAGCGGCGAGAAAGCCGTGGTCGAGGCCATGCAGCAATTCGCCCAGCTTACGGTCGAAGCTCGAACGGCCTTGTTGGAAGGGCACGTTGAGCGACTGGGAGAATTGGTCGATCGCAACTTCGACCTGCGGAGTTCCATCTGCGACTTGCCCGTCGGCCAGGTTGAAATGGTTCGATGTGCACGTCGCGCCGGCGCTACGGCCAAGTTTGCAGGCTCGGGCGGCGCCATCGTGGGCACCTATCCCGACGCGGAAACCTTAGCCCGACTGAAAGTCGAACTCAAGCCGCTGGGCTGCGAGGTGTTGGATCTGCACCCAGGCACTTCTCAGACGAACGATTAGTTCGGCATCCCGTTTCAACGGATGCCTGCTTGCACGCACCGATATTGCCTTATGCAAGCAAACATTTCCGCTTAGCCAGCCCCAAAACCACCAAACCGGCAACCAGCAGCACCAACGCCGACGGTTCCGGAACCGAAGCGTTCGCACCGGCACCGGTCCAGTTCGCTGCCAACAACGTGGCATCGATCTCATTCACCGCACCGTCGCCGTTAAAATCGCCCTCGAACCACGTAGCGTCTGTCGCCTTTAGCCAGTTGGCGGCCAGGGCAGCAGCGTCTTCTTCGTCCACAACGCCGTCGTCGTTGGCGTCGCCCACGATCGGGCTAGGGAAATAACTACGCAGGAATTCCGACATCGGGCCGTCGTAGACCGCGTGTTTCAATTCCAACCACGTCTGCTGATCGCCGTCGGCATAATAAACGTAGGTTTTGCCGTCCAACTCGAAGAGGTCGACATCCGAAGTATTGGTCCCCTCGCCAAAGCTGGGCGACAGCATTGGATTTTCCTCACTGTATTCCCAATTAGTCAGGTCTTTCGAGCGGATGATATTCGAAACGTGCTGCCCCGCATATTCGCCCTGACCGTTGACCAGGTAGATTACGTAGTAGTAAGCGTCATCGCTGTTGTAGCGGATCACGGGACAGGCACTATACTCGCTGCCGCTGGGCCCGGCGAAGGCCGGAATGTCCAGTTTCTCCCAAGTGGCCAAATCTGTCGAATGCGCGAACTTGAAACAGAACCCGACCGGATTGTCCGACTCGTAAGCCATGATGTACCCGTTGGGATCTTCGCACACCGACGAGTTCAACAGGTGTTCGTTGGCTCGGGGTATGGCCAGCGTTTTTGTCCAATTCACCATGTCGGTGGAGGTGAAGCGATAAATGTCTTGGAACCAATTTGCAGGTGAGAATTCGGCCGCGAATACGTTTATCTCGTTGCCGTTGACATAAGCACAGCCCAATGAATAATCGTGGCCGAAGGGCGCCGATTCAACGCCGGTGGTCATGTTTTTAATCGCCAGGTACTCGTCGCAGGGCGAGGTGACCGTGGTGCGATAACTCTCGAACAAGTACGGCTGGCCCTGCCAGATAAACGGCGTGCATTCCATCGTATTGTTGCTGAGCACCTCGGGCAGTTTGACC
>CAZISU010000299.1:0-6950 GCA_964541935.1 uncultured Planctomycetaceae bacterium
ACGGCCCGGATACCAGAACTCGCCCTGCGGCATGTCGTTGTTGCCCAAAAAGGCCACTTGGTCGGCATTTTTGAAAGTCGACAGGCCTCGCGACCAAGGTCCGCCCGACTCGCTGTGCCACTTGATGCCGTCGCGGTTGCTGAGCTTGCGGAGCGTGCCGTAGAAGTTCTCGCGAAAGCAATCGCCCAGCGTTTTATAATAGTCGTTAACGAAACGCTCTGATGTTTGAGCGTTTTTCACGGTCATTCCAGCCAGTATGGGCATATATTGACGTATGTCATAGCCACGATACTTCTTGAACATTTCGGCAAAGGCGCCCGTCCACGTGGGAATGGCACCTTCCCAACTGACGCTGTAGAAGTGCGTGAGCGTTTTTCCCGCCAGTGGGCCGGCGTCTTCGACCAGTGCCTTGCCCATCCGCCCGTAATGACCGGCAACTGCCTGGGGATCGAGCACGTCGACGTCGAACTCGTGGCCATCCATGGCGGCGTAACCGAAGCGGAAGATAATCCAGCTACCCTCGGGCACGCTCCAGTTAAGCTTTCCTTTGTCGTCTATCTTGCCGGTCAGGTCGACGACCTTGTCGACAACGGTTGGGGTTTTGGGACGTGGATTGATCTTGCGCCAGGCGGCGGCCAGATCGGCTTCCAGGTTCGTGGTGGGTTTAATCACCTTGCCGTCGGCCCGTCGAACGGCCATCACGGCAATGTCTTTGAAGTATTCCAGCTCGGCCGGGCTTTTCAATTGGCAGCTAATTTGCTTGGGGCCCGGGACGCGGATGGCCGTCCAGACGAGTTTTTTAGGCGAATCTGCCCCGACGTTCCAGGGGCCCTTCAGCGCGCCGGCACAACTGCTGAGGTTGATGCTCATGGTGATGCCCAGGCGGGCGGCTTCGGCCATGGAGTACTTGACCATGCGTCGCCACTCGTTGCTCATGAAGTCCGCTCGGCTGGGCGGGGGCGGTACATGACCCTCGTGGTAGCCGCGGGCGTCGAACAACAGCAGGCCGCCGAACCCCTTGTCCTTCATCGCTTCCAAGTCGCGGGTGATCGACTTCTCATCAACGTTGGCCTTCAGCCACCACCAATAGGCCCAGGGCTTGGTGGCGTCGGCCGGGTTTTGGAAACCTTGTTCAATATCGGTGGGCCCAATATCGGTGGGCCCAATATCGGTGGCCCCAATGGCGGTGGTTTGGGCGTTGCCGCCGGGAGTAGTCGCTTCGTTGGCCCTGGCCGCAACACACGGCAAGACCAAAACTGTGAGCGTGGCGATCAGTATCAAGCTGAAAACACGGCGAAGCGACATTAGCGGACTCCTGTTATACAAGTTATGTGGATCTATAATGGATCTGGTGAGGCGCGAATTGAATTTTTGCACGTTGAATTCTGCAACGAGCGTGTCGCAAATGAGTATAACAACGGTGCGAAACCCCGATCAACAGTTTGTTTTAAGTAGTTGACGCTTCGAGTGGTGCCCGGGGAGGCTGAAAACGGGGCATTGGGCTCCCAGTATTGGCGGGGGTCGATTGTTGACACGAGAGGTGTATTCGCGGAAGATGACAGAAGGGCCTGCGATCGCTGGGCCGACAATTTGGTCGTCGTAAATTCAATGCGAGTATCACGTCATGCCAACCGGTAACGAACCGTTTTTTCGATATCTGTCAGTGAGTCCGCGGACCGCCAAGTGGGGCCTGTACATCACCGGCGCCGGCAGCTCGCACGTCGCGCCACAAAGCGATCTTACGAGCGGCGTGCATCCGGAACTCTATCGTTTCACTTGGGACAACGGACGCACGCTGCCCGAGTATCAAATCATCTACATCACGCGCGGCGGCGGGGAGTTCGAATCGGAACCGGCCGGGCGCTGCATGTTGTCGGCCGGCGATGTGGTGTTTCTGTTCCCCGACGTGTGGCACAGATATCGGCCCATCCCCAATCGCGGTTGGGACACGTATTGGATCGGACTCAGCGGCGAATTTTTGCACAGCCTGCAAGCTAAGGGTTTCATCTCGCCCGACCAGCCGATTCTTCATGCGGGCGTCGAAGATGCCCTTTTACACCCGTTTTTAACGGTTCTTGACCGAGTTCAGGTTCCGCAGATCGACAATCCGCTGTTGCTGTCGGTGAGTGTGATGGAGATACTGGCGCGTGTTTTTGCGCCTACCGAAACGCAACAAACTGAACCGTCGCCAGGCAGCCTGGCCGACGTGCGGGCTTTCGAAGATCGCATCGTCGCACAGGCCATACGTTTTATCTGGAACCATAGCCACCGCCCCATGACGGTCGAAGACGTAGTGACCGCCGTACCTCTGACGCGCCGCACTTTGGAGCGACGTTTTACCGACGTGCTGGGGCGCACGATTCACGATGAGATCGTTTACTGTCGCGTTCAGCGCGTTAAACGCATGCTGGAAGAAACGTCGTTGCCGATGAAACGTATCGCCTCGGCCACCGGCTTTTCGAGCTCGCAACACATGAGCAAAGTCTTCCATCGTTTGGAAGGTTCTGCGCCGGCCGAATATCGTCGCCGCCATCGGGCACATGGCGAGGGAAATCACGTCCAGCACGATGAAAATCATCTCGATGGCGAGGGCCGGGATTGACCCCCAAGATCCGTCCACGAAGCACCTCCAGGGGGGTGAAAAAAGTTGCCGCAAATCGACACAACCATGCCGCAATTTGGCCCGCCCTGTAGACTTTACAGGACGCTTCGAGGTTGACTGGGGCCATCTCACGTGGCCCTGCATGACCAGCCGTGTGGCACGCTCTGAGCGTAGCGAAGGGCGTGAGCGCCTTGCTCGAAGGCCATGATTTCATATCCACGCTGCCTCTAACCACACCCTTCGCTACGCTCAGAGCGTGCCACACGCCGAACCTCAACCGGAAAAATTTCCCGCCTGCCGCAAATCGACACAAGCCTGCCGCATGGTCGCACAATATCTGCTCGTAATAGCCCCCGGCGTTTGATAACATAATATCAGGCGGAAACATCAATCAACTCGAACCAGAACCGAAGGTGTAAGATATGAGGACTGCGTTAAATCAAACGTGCATGGCCGGTCGGCCACGTGTCTTTACACGTGATTTCATTGCAAGAGGTTTCACCCTGGTTGAACTGCTGGTGGTTATCGCCATCATCGGCATCCTCATCGCTTTACTGCTGCCCGCGGTACAGGCGGCCCGCGAAGCCGCGCGGCGACTGCAATGTTCGAACCAACTCAAGCAGATCGGCGTGTCGTCCCTTTCGCATCACGACGCGCATGGCCACTTTCCAACCAACGGCTGGGGATATATATGGATCGGCGACCCTGATCGTGGCTTCGGCCGCAATCAGCCGGGCGGTTGGATCTACAACAGCCTGCCCTTCATGGAGCAACAGCAGTTGCACGACATGCAGTCGGGACAAACGGGCGCCGAGCGATTGGGGGCCGGATCGAAGGTAATATCGACACCCGTGGGAACGTTTAACTGTCCCAGCCGTCGCGCATCGTTGGCCTATCCGGCCCAAAGCGGCTTGCCGCACTTCCGCACGCCGAACTACGCGGCCAACTCGGATGTACTGGCACGAAGTTGCTATGCGGGCAACGGAGGAGACGTCATGACCGACCCCAGCTACGCGGGATCGGGTTTTACATCAAGCGGACCAACCAGCCACTCCCAGGGTGAGTCGGCCCAATGGCAGGACGGCTTAGATAAAATCGCATCCATGGCAACGGGCATATTCTTCGCCGGCAGCCAGGTGCAAATCCGAGACATCAGCGACGGGACCGCCCACACGTATCTGGCCGGCGAAAAGTATCTCGACTCCCAACACTATAACACCGGCATGGGCGCCGGAGACAACGAGAGCATGTACATGGGCGACAACGGCGATATCGTCCGCTGGGCCGACCCGACTTATATGCCCTCGCAAGATACGGCGGGGGCCAACTTCTATATGATGTTCGGCAGCGCCCATCCGGGAGCCTTCAACGTGGTAATGTGCGACGGGTCGGTACACTCGATTAACTACGAGATAGAATTCGAAACCCATCGCTGCCTGCACAACCGCAAGGATGGGCAGCCAATTGATAAATCACAATTATAGGAACACCTCACTTGGATTACCAACTCAGCACGCTCGACTGGACGATCTTCGTCGGCTACTTGGCCGTAGTGTTCGTGCTCGGCCTGTTTTTCATGCGGAGCGACAAGAGCAACGAAGATTATTTCCTGGGCGGTCGGCGCATGCCTTGGTTCGCGGTGGGGGTTTCGCTTTTCGCCACGGCCTTTAGCTCGCTCTCGTTTGTGGCCCTGCCGCGCGAGGGCGCCTATGGCGATTATCATTTATTGGTAACATATCTGTGCATCCCGCTGGTGATTACGCCCGTGTTGTGGTTCATTTTCGTGCCCTTGTATCACCGCTTGGGCGTGACCAGCGTGTACGAGTATCTCGAGGTGCGTTACAACCGCACAATGCGACGCCTGGGCACGTTGCTTTTCGCGCTGTACGCCATCGGCTGGATGGGCAGCATGGTCTATGCCGTGGGCATCATCGTTAAAGCCGTCCTGCATCTGAACGACGTGCAGTTCACCTGGACGCTCGTGGGCGTAGGCCTTTTCGCCACGCTGTATACGAGCCTGGGCGGCTTCAGGGCCGTGATTTGGACCGACGTCTTGCAGGCCTTAACGCTCGGCGGCGGGATGTTAGTAGTGCTGCTGTTGACGGTGGCGAAGGTCGACGGCGGCTGGAGCACCATCGTGCAACTCGGCAGCGAGCAGGGCAAGTTCAACATGTTCGACATGGACCCCGATCTCACGCGCCGGCAAACCTTTTTTTCGGCCTGTTCGTTGGGCCTGCTGGCATTTTTGCCCGGCTATACAATCTCGCAAGTCACCGTACAACGCTACGTTTCGACCAGCAGCCTGGCCAATGCACGCCGCTGCCTGACCATCAATGCCATTGTCGCCAGCGTAGTTGCAGTGCTGTTCTTCTTCACCGGCACGGCCATCTGGGCCTTCTATCATCAGGCCGGCGGGGCCGGCTTCCCCGTGCTGGATCGCCAGGACCAGTTGCTGCCCTACTTCGTTTTGACCGAGATTCAACGCTCGGGCTTGACCGGCCTGCTCGTGGCCGGGCTGTTCGCCGCGGTAATGAGCACCATCGACAGCGGCATCAACAGCCTTACGACCGTGGTGGTTTGCGACTGGCTCAGCGAGCGCCAGGTCACGCTTAGGTCCAGTCGCATGATGTGCGGCGGTTTCGGCTTGTGCGTGATCGCCGCGGCACTGCTCGCACCGTATTTGGGCAACCACGTTATCGACATTATTTCGATAATTTCCGGGTCGTTCCTGGGGCTGCTCTTCGGGGTATTTCTGATCGGCATGTTTAACCCCCGCGCCAACGCCGGCGGGGCGATTATCGGCCTGATGGCCGGCATGGTCAGCCTAATTTATATTTGGAGTTTGACTTCTGTCTCGGGTTGGTGGTACGGATTGTTCACCTGCCTGCCGGTAGTCATATTTGGCACGGTGGCAAGCTATTTCTTTCCCCCGCCGCGCTCGGAACAGCTTAGAGGATTGGTATTTCACCCATGAAGACAGTACACACACGACACGCAACAGCCAAAGCCGATAATAATAAACCACCGACCTCAGCGGCGGCCGAACAGACCGCGCTGACGACTGAGACACCAACTGAGACACCGGCCGAAATGCCGCAGATGGTGCAACGTAGAAAGCCGCGCACGGCGCGGATCGGCGTTTTCGGCGTGGGCCACAATAAATACTGGTCGCAGTTCCACGGCCTGCAAGATGAGATGCTTCGCAAGCTGGATATTTTCGTCGCTAAACTCGAAAAACTCGAAGTCGGCGTAACCAATTTCGGGCTGATCGACGACGCCAAAGGCGCCTATGCGCTTGTGCCCAAGCTCAAAGCAGCCGACCTCGACTTGATCTTTTGCGACATGTTGACCTACGCCACCTCGTCGACGTTCGCCGCCATCGTGCGCAACCTGGATGTGCCCATCGTGCTGGTCGCTCTGCAGCCCATGGAGGCCCTGGACTACAGCCGCGCTTCGACCTACATGCAGCTCTGTAACGACGACCTTTGCAGCGTGCCGGAGTTTACGGGCGTGGCCGTGCGCATGGGCAAGAAAGCCCCGCCGCTGGTCTTAGGAACATTGGAGAACGATCCCACGGCCGACGCCGAGATCGCCGATTGGTGCGACATTGCCCGCGTGTTGCACGATCTACGCACCGCGCGAATCGGCCATTTCGGCCACGTTTTAGAGTCCATGCTCGATATGCATACCGATCCCACGGCCTTGACGGCCGCCTTCGGCTGCCACGTCGTGCAAACCGAGTGCGACGATCTCTTACGGCTGAAACGCTCGGTCACGGAGAAAGAAGTCGAAAATAAGATGGCCGAAATACTCGATATGTTCGACACACCCGAGCCCAAATCCGACCCCATCACCCGCAAGCTTCTCAACGGCGATCTGGTTACGGCCGCGCGGGTTGCCGTGGCGTTAGATAAGTTCATCGAAGAGGCCGGCCTGGACGGCTTGGCCTATTATTACGAAGCCGAAGAAGGCTCCGAGATGCGAGAACTGGTCACAAATCTGATCGTGGGCAACTCGCTTTTGACGGCGGCTGGCTTCCCCATGTGCGGCGAATCGGACCTGAAAACGTGTATCGCCATGCTGATTATGGACCGCCTGGATATTGGTGGCAGTTTCGCCGAATTCCACCCCATCGATTTCAAAGAAGGGTTTGTGCTGGTGGGTCACGACGGGCCGCATCACCTGAACATCGCCGACCGCAAGCCCGTGCTGCGAAGTCTAACCAAATATCACGGCAAGCCGGGCGCAGGTGCCAGCGTCGAATTCAAAATCCGCGAAGGGCCCATCACCATTCTCAGCATCTCCTCGACCTTCGCCACCGCAATCTCAATGCCCAGCCCGTCCAGCA
>CAZISU010000300.1:0-6933 GCA_964541935.1 uncultured Planctomycetaceae bacterium
TCGTATGAACGTGGGACAGATCTTGGAAACGCACCTGGGTTGGGCCGGAGCCAAATTGGGATTCCAGGCCATTACGCCCGTTTTCGACGGTGCCAGCGAAGAAACCATCCACGAAGTGCTCAAGGAAGCCGGACTGCCCGAACACGGCAAGATCCAACTCCTCGACGGACGCACCGGCGTGCCCTTCGAACAAGAAACCACCGTCGGCTACATGTACATGCTCAAGCTGCACCATCTGGTCGACGACAAAGTCCACGCCCGTAGCACGGGACCATACTCCTTGATCACACAGCAACCGCTGGGCGGAAAAGCCCGTTTCGGCGGACAGCGTTTCGGGGAAATGGAAGTCTGGGCCCTAGAAGCCTATGGGGCGGCATACGTTCTCCAAGAATTGCTCACCGTTAAGAGCGACGACGTGGAGGGCCGCACGAAAATTTACGAATCGATGGTCAAGGGCGAAAATACACTCGAAGCTGGCACACCGGCCAGTTTCGACGTGTTGACCAACGAGATCCGCGGGTTGGGTCTCAACATGCAATTGGAAAAAGGGCGCTAAGGCCTAGGCTTTTTTGCTCCACGAATCCATTGGATTTACGGCCCCATTTAACCACACACTATTGTTTTCCTGACATCTGATCGAAAACCTTTCTCCGAACAAGGAGTGCCAGCAGTGAGTATTGGCGAAACCACCTACGATCGGATCAACGATTATGCTTCGGTAAAAATTAGCTTGGCTCGGCCGCACGATATTCGTAGCTGGTCGTTTGGCGAGGTGAAAAAACCGGAGACTATCAATTACCGTACGTATCGTCCCGAGAAGGACGGCCTCTTCTGCGAGCGCATTTTCGGCCCCGAAAAGGACTGGGAATGCTCCTGTGGAAAATATCGTGGCATGAAATACAAGGGCATGATCTGCGACCGTTGCGGCGTAAAGATCACCCATAGCCGCGTGCGCCGTAAACGCATGGGGCACATCGAGTTGGCAGCGCCAGCCGTGCATATCTGGTTCTTCAAGGCCATGCCCAGCCGCTTGGGCAACCTGCTGAGCATGAAAACCACCAGCTTGGAAAAGGTCGTTTACTTCCAGGACTACGTGGTCACCGATCCGGGTGACTCGCCACTGGAAATGCAGCAACTGCTCACCGAGGAAGAGTATCGCGCGGCTCGCGAGGAATATCCCCATTCGAACTTTAAAGCCGACATGGGCGCCGAAGCCGTCCGCAAGCTGCTCACGAATCTGGATCTCGTCGCGCTTTCGAAAACGCTCCGCAAGGATCTCATTGAAACCGGCTCGAAGCAGAAGAAAAAAGACCTCACCAACCGCCTTAAAATCGTCGAAGCAATCTGCCACAGCGACAACAAGCCCGAGTGGATGGTGCTGGACGTAATCCCCGTCATCCCGCCGGACCTACGCCCCTTGGTCCTTTTGGATTCGGGCAACTTCGCCACCAGCGACCTCAACGACCTTTACCGTCGCATCATCAACCGCAACAACCGCTTGAAAAAGCTGGTCGACCTCAACGCTCCGGAAGTCATCATCCGTAACGAGAAGCGTATGTTGCAGCAATCGGTCGACGCCTTGTTCGACAACAACCGCTGCAAACGCCCGGTGCTCGGCAGCAGCAACCGCCCGCTGAAGTCGTTGACCGACATGATCAAAGGTAAGCAAGGCCGCTTCCGCGAAAACCTCTTGGGTAAACGTGTCGACTACTCGGCCCGAAGTGTGATCGTGGTTGGCCCGTCGTTGCGACTGCACCAATGCGGTCTGCCCAAAAAGATCGCCTTGGAACTCTACCAACCGTTCATCATTCGGCGGCTCAAGGAATTGGGGCACGCCGATACGATCAAGAGCGCCAAGAAGATGCTCGAACGGAAGGACGAGGAGGTTTGGGATATCCTCGAAGAGGTGATCTACAACCGCCCCGTATTGCTCAACCGAGCACCAACCTTGCACCGCATGGGCATCCAGGCTTTCGAGCCGGTCCTGGTCGAAGGAAACGCCATCAAGCTTCATCCGCTGGTGTGCAAAGGCTTCAACGCCGACTTCGACGGCGACCAGATGGCCGTACACCTGCCTCTGTCGATCGAGGCCCAGGTCGAAGCCCACACGCTCATGCTTTCGACCAACAACATCTTCAGCCCGTCCAACGGTGCTCCTATTATCAGCCCGTCGCAAGACGTGGTGATGGGCTGCTACTATCTGACCATGGAAGTGGCCGACCGCAAGGGCGAAGGCATGACCTTCTCGTCCGAGAACGAGGTCCAATTGGCCTATTCGCTGGGTGTGCTCGATACGCACTCGATAATCAAGGTCCGCTTGAAACTAGGCCGCGAGGTGAAAAGTGATCGCCCGCCGGCTCCCGGCGAGTTGCTCAAGACCACGGTGGGCCGTGTGATTTTTAACGACATGTTGCCCGACGGCATGCCCTTCTACAACATTCCCATGCGAAGTAGCAAACTGGCTGCCGTCATCTCCGACTGCTACCAGATCCTCGGTCGCAGCGCTACGATCGACCTTTTGGACGACATGAACCAGTTGGGCTTCCGCGAAAGTACCCGCAGCGGTCTTTCCTTCGCCACCGACGACCTGATCACGCCCGAGAGCAAGGGAAAAATCGTCGGCAGCGCCGAGAAGTCCGTGCTCAAGATCATGAAGCTCTATCAGAAGGGCGTCATCACCGAGGGCGAACGATACAATCAGGTGCTCGACGCTTGGACCCATGCCCGCGAACGCATCACCACCGAGATGATGGCGGTACTGGAAAACGACCAGCGTTGGCCCGGCTACGTCAACCCGATCTTCCTCATGGCGCACTCCGGCGCCCGAGGCGGTGTCGAACAGATTCGTCAGCTCGCCGGGATGCGAGGCCTGATGGCCAAGCCGTCGGGTAAGATCATCGAAACGCCCATTAAAGCCAACTTCCGCGAAGGCCTAAACGTGCTGGAATATTTCAGTTCCACGCACGGTGCCCGAAAAGGTCTGGCCGATACGGCCTTGAAAACGGCCGACTCGGGTTACCTTACGCGAAAACTGGCCGACGTCGCACAAAACGTCGTCGTCACATGTCAAGATTGCGGCACCACTCAGGGTATTACTAAGGGCGTGATCTACCGTGGCGAGAAGGTCGAAGTCGGCCTGGCGGATTCGATTCGCGGACGTGTCAGCCGAGCCAACATCGTCAACCCCATTACCGACGAGGTAATCGTCCGCGAAAGCGAAATGATTACCCTCGAAATCGCCAACAAGATCGAAGAGATGGGTCTGGAGAAGATCCAGGTTCGCAGCCCCATGACCTGCGACGCGACCTTGGGTATTTGCGAGAATTGCTACGGCATGGACCTCTCGACCGGAGCAATGGTCGAACAGGGTATGGCCGTTGGTATCATCGCTGCCCAGAGTATCGGCGAGCCGGGCACGCAATTGACGATGCGGACCTTCCACATCGGTGGTATTGCTTCGCGTGCGGTTGAAGAAAGTGAAATCCGCTCGAAGAAGGGCGGAACGATCCAATTCACCCGCCTCAAAGTCGTGCGGAACGAGGCCGGCGAACAGATGGTCCTAACGCGCAACGGCGAGATCGTGATCCTCGACCCCCGCGGTCGTGAACTCGAACAATACGAAGTACCCGCCGGTGCAACCTTGGCGGTCGAAGAAAACCAGGAAGTCGAATCCGGCGCGGTCCTCTGTCACTGGGACCCGCACAGTATCCCCATCCTGGCCGAAGTCGGCGGTCGCGCCCGTTTCGAAGATGTCGTCGAAGGCGAGACGATGCGAATCGAGAAGGACCAAAGCGGTCACTCGCGTCGTATGATTATGGAGCACAAGGGCGACTTGCACCCGCAGATTGTTCTCGAAGACTCCACCGGAAAAATTCTCGACTTCTACTACATCCCGGAAAAAGCCCACATCGAGGTTAACGAAGGCGACCAGATTGCACCCGGTTCGCTGCTGGCCAAAACGCCACGCGACGTGGCCGGTACACAGGACATCACCGGCGGTTTGCCGCGTGTTACCGAAATCTTCGAGGCTCGTAAGCCGAAAGAACCGGCCGTTATCGCTGAAATCGACGGTACAGTCGAACTGCTAGGCGAAAAACGACGCGGAAAACGTACCATCATCGTGCGTAGCGAGTCCGGTATCGAACGCGAACACCTTGTCTCGCACGGCAAGCACCTTCGCGTCCACGCCGGTGACTTCGTCCGTGCCGGCGAGGCACTCGTCGACGGGCCGCTGGTGCCGCACGACATCCTGCGGATTTCTGGTGAAGAAGCCGTACAACAGTACCTCGTCCGAGAAATCCAAAACGTCTACCGCTCGCAACACGTGGTCATCGACGACAAACACATCGAAATCATCGTCTCGCAGATGCTGCGGAAGGTGAATATCGAGTCGATCGGCGATACCGACCTCTTGCCAGGCAGCGTGTTGGATAAGTTCGAATTCCGCAAAGCCAACGACGATCTGGCCGATAGCGTCAAGATCAGCGACAATGGCGATAGTGAGTTCGAGCCGGGCATCGTTGTCCCACGCGAGGCATTCGAGCAGGCCAACGCCCAGGTCGAGGCTCTCGGCGGTACGCCCGCAACCTGCGTCCGTCCCGAGTCATCCACCGCGGCCACCCAGTTGTTGGGTATTACCAAAGCAGCCGTACAAAGCTCCAGCTTTATCTCGGCCGCCAGTTTCCAGGAAACCACCAAGGTTTTGACCGAAGCCGCCTTGGCCGGAAAAGTCGACAAGCTGGTCGGGCTCAAGGAAAACGTGATCCTCGGGCACCTTGTGCCGGCGGGCACGGGCTTCCAGACCTTCCAGAACGCCGAGGTGCGAATCCAGCCCCAGGCCCTGGACGTCTTGGCAGCCGCCACCGAAACCTCCCCACAACCGTCATTCCCACTGTTGGACGACCTTGTTGGTCAGCAATCGGTTCCGGGTGGAATCCCGGGCGGGATCCCGGACGGAATGCCTGGTGAGCGAACTGGCCCACCAGTTGAGCCGCCCCAAAACATGGCAGGCGGTACAATAGATCCTTTTGCTACTCCCACTATCGATCCCACCGCAAGAATGACTGGCGGGACAATCGATCCGTTTGTTACTCCTGCTGCTGGACCACCCGAGGGTATGACTAGCGGACCAGTACCTGAGCCTATCGAGCCTATCAAGCCTATCCAAGCTTTAGAACCCACAGTGCCATTTACTCCGGAAACAACTCCCAGCGAGCTGCCGTCTGGCGGCGAATCTGATACAATCAATGAGTCGCCCATCACAGAGGCAACCGTCGACGAAGACACAACCAAGCAGGCTCCGGACAGCGATACGGACAGCGGTCTGGACAGTCTTTTTGGCGGATCACCACCGCCCGCACCCCCCAGTGAGTAGGGCAAAATTGAAGCCATTTACCCCGGGGACTTGACAAACGAAACCATTCCCTCAAAATAGAGGGTTTTCGAAAGCCTCCGAACACCACATTTTTTCGAAACTAATATGCCAACGATAAATCAATTGGTACGCAAGCGTCGCAGGACGCCCCGAAAGTTCAGTAAAGCGCCCGTTTTGGACCGCTGCCCGCAAAAAAGAGGGGTCTGCCTGCAGGTTAAGACCATGACCCCCAAGAAGCCGAACTCGGCCCTGCGAAAGATTACCAGGGTCCGGCTTTCCAACGGCAAGGAAGTCACCGTTTACATCCCCGGCGAAGGACACAGTTTGCAAGAGCACTCCATCGTTTTGGTCCGCGGCGGAAGAATCCGCGACTTGCCAGGTGTGCGATATCAGGTCGTACGCGGGGCCCTAGATACGTTGGCCGTCGAAGGCCGAAAACAATCACGAAGCCGTTACGGCGCTAAAATGCCGTAAGTAAGTGACGGGGCTCGGCCCCGCGCTGAAGAGCTAGCATTCGAACAGGAACATCCATATGGGTCGCATTACGGCCAGTCGAAAACAATTAGTCGGAGACCCCAAGCACGGGTCGCTATTGGCGAGCAAGTTCATCAATTGCCTGATGCATGACGGCAAGAAGAGCGTCGCGCAAAAAGTCTTCTACGATGCCTTGGAAACCCTCGGCAAGAAGGTCGCGGACGTCGAGCCCATCGAGGTCTTCACTCAGGCGATCGAGAACATCAAGCCAAATATCGAAGTTCGCTCCAAGCGAGTCGGTGGTGCCTCTTACCAGGTGCCGATGCAAGTCGGACGTATCCGCCAACAGTCGTTGGCCATTCGCTGGTTGCTGCTGGCCGTTCGCGAGAAAAAAGGACGTCCGGTTGCCGATAAGTTGGCCGCTGAACTCCTGGCCGCTTACAACCGTGAAGGGTCCGCCATGACCCGACGTGATAACGTACACCGCATGGCCGAAGCCAACAAGGCCTTCGCCCACTTCGCTTGGTAAAACCGAAAAACATATAACGCCGTGCCGGTTAGCACAACCGACACGGCGTTCCCTTGCGCTGACAGTGAGGTTGTAAATTAGGAATGTCGAAATAAGAATGAAGAAAGAATGAGGAATTAAGAAATCAGAATGGCGAAGATGCAAATTTTTTCGTCATTCGGACATTCTTAATTCTTTCCTCATTTTGATTTCGACATTCGACATTTGTTATCGATTTAATATACGAGAAGAACGCTCCCACATCATGCCACGCGACCTGAACAAACTCCGCAACATCGGCGTTATCGCCCACATCGACGCCGGAAAGACCACCGTCACCGAGCGGATGCTCTTCTATTGCGGTTTTAGCCACCGTGTCGGCCGCGTTGACAAAGGCACCACGGTCACCGACTCCGATCCCGAGGAACAAGAGCGTGGCATCACCATCCACTCGGCCGCCGTGTCCTTCGACTACAAGCCCAAGGGCATACAAATCAACCTCATCGACACGCCCGGCCACGTGGATTTTACCGCCGAAGTCGAGCGTAGCCTGCGCGTACTCGACGGCGGCGTGATC
>CAZISU010000301.1:0-6921 GCA_964541935.1 uncultured Planctomycetaceae bacterium
AGATGACAGAGGGTAGAGGACAGAGGACAGAGGACAGAATATATTTATCATCTTAGGAAGGTCACCACGTGAACAGTTTCAGATTCCACGACCCCATTTGGCTCTTGCTGCTGATCCCGTTGGCCGTACTGGGCATTGTCATGCTCAAACGGCGTAGCCAGGCGGCCGTGCTGTATTCCGACGTGGCCGCGCTGCGGACACTGCCGGTTACCACGGCTCTACGCGTCAAGCGGATGCTGCCTTGGCTGTGGTTCGCGGGCATGGCCCTGTTGATCGTGGCCCTGGCCCGACCGCAATACGGACGCGAGGAGTTTCGCGTGCGGACCGAGGGTATCGCCGTGGAAATGTGTATCGACCGCAGCGGCTCGATGCAGGCCATGGACTTCGAGATCGATGGTCGACGGGTGGACCGGCTCACGGCAGTCAAGGACGTTTTTCACGAATTTGTTTCCGGCGAAAAGCAGCCGCAAGAAGATGAAGATGGCAATAAAACAAAACGCGAACGTGCCGGCGGCAAACTGCCCGGCCGATCCAACGACCAGATCGGGCTGATCGCTTTCGGCGGCTATGCCAACGCCAAGTGCCCCCTCACGCTGGACCACGACGCCTTGCTGTCGGTGCTGGACACGGTTAAGATCCCGCAGCCGATCCGCAACTCACAAGGCGAGGTGATTAATGAGCGGTTGTTGCACGAAGAGCAGAGAACGGCCATCGGCGACGCTCTGGCTTTGGCTGTTGATCGGCTCAAGGACATCGATGCCAAGAGCAAGGTGATTATCCTGCTTTCGGACGGTGAGAGTAATGCCGGGGTGTTGGAACCGAGCGAGGCCGCCGAGGCCGCCAAGGCGTACGGCATCAAGGTCTACACGATCGGCGTGGGCTCGACCGGCGAGGCGCCCTTCCCGGCCGTCGACCGGCGCGGCCGCAAGGTTTTGGTCCCGCAAATGGTGCAACTAGATGAAGAGACATTAAAAATGCTGGCTGATACGACCGGCGGAAAATACTTCAACGCTACGAATACGGCCGCCTTGGAAGAGGTGTACGCCGAGATCAACAAGCTGGAGAAATCGGAAACAAAGGGGCGACGTTACACGCAATACAAGGAACTCTACCGCTCGGCCATGTTGCCGGGACTGGCCGGTATTATGCTGGTCGTGGTTCTGTTGGCGACACGGTTTAGGTCGCTGCCGTAGGATAAAAAGAGAGGACAGAGGATAGAAGACAGAAATGTCGAATGTCGAAATCAGAATGAGGAAAGAATTAGGGAATGCCGGAATGACGAATGTCAAAGCACAATGATCAATGTCCAATGATCAAATCTCAAGTCCCATGTCTCATGCCTGAAGTCCCACACCTGACACCTGATACCTGACACCTGGAATACCTGATAAAAAATGCACTTCCAAAATCCTAATCTACTAATGACGCTTTGGATCTTGCCGGTTGTGGCGGGATTGTTGGTCCATGCCCATCGTAAACGGGTGGCGGCCGCGATGAAGTTCGCCGACCCGGCCATGGTGGCCCGCATTATGCCGGCGTTGAGCGGCCCGCGGCCTTGGGTCAAAGGCACGTTGATACTGCTGGCCTTGGGCTGCCTGATCGTGGCCGCGGCGCGGCCACGGTTCGGTGTTTACTTCGAAAATGTGACCCAGAAGGGCGTCGACATGTTCGTGCTCTTGGACGTCTCGCGTTCGATGACCGCCGAAGATGTGGCTCCCAGTCGCCTAGAGCGGGCCAAGTCTGACATCCGCGACTTGCTTTCCAAGCTGCCCGGCGACCGCGTGGGGCTGGTGGTTTTCGCCGGCAAACCGGCCGTCAAGGTGCCGCTAACGACCGATCAGGGGCATTTCGAAATGGTGCTGGACGAAGTTGATACAAAAAGCGCGTCGCGCGGTGGAACGCTTATAGGTGACGGGCTGCGGAAGTGCATCGAGTCGTTGCCCGAGAGCAAGGACCGCGATCAAGTGATCGTGCTGATTACCGACGGCGAGGACCACGAGTCGCTGCCACTGGAGGCCGCCAAACACGCGGCCGAGCGGGGCATCAAGATCTTCACCGTGGGGTTGGGCGACGACCGCGAAGGCGGTCGCGTGCCGGTACGAGACGAGGACGGCAACTTGCAGTTTCTGAAAAACAACGAGGGGCAGGAGCTGTGGTCGAAAATGGACGAGAGTTTGTTGAAAGAGATCGCTTTGGAAACCGACGGGGCCTACATCCCGGCCGGCACCAGATCCTACGACCTGGGCCAGGTTTACGAAGATCATCTGGCCGACCTGAGCCGTAGCGAAATTCAATCGGGCAAGAAAAAACGATACCGCGAGCAGTTCCAAATCTTCCTCTGCCTGGGCATCCTCTGCCTGGCAGTGGAAATGGCCGTTCCTAGTTACAGCCGTAAAAAAACGTCCCTCAACAACGCTGAGGTTGCATAATGAAACAACGACGATTCATCACATGTTTAACACTAATCGCCTTGCCGTGTCTGATGGCGGCAGTTTCTCGCGACGCGGCCCAAAGCGTACACGAGGGGCTCGAACACTTCCAACAAGGGCAGTTCGAGGAAGCGGCCAGTGCGTTTAAAAAGGCCGATGAGGCCGAGCCAAACGACACGCGGGTTGCCTTCAACCGCGGTTGTACCGCGGCCGCCGCGGGCGATGCCGAGGGAGCCATAGGGTTGTTTCAGCAGGCATCCGCCTCGACCGACCCCAAGCTGGCCGCCGCCGCACGCTATTGCCTGGGTTGCCTGGCCGCCATCGAGGCCAAAACGGTACTGGGCGAGAAGCCCGAGGACGCCACGCCCGAGGTCCGCGAGGAAGCACTCGCACACTTGGCGCGAGCCGTGGAGCATTACCGCGACGGACTGAAGCTCGATCCCGAGCACGAAGACACGCGATACAACGTGGAGACGATTCGTCATTGGGCGAAGCACATGAACGAACTGTGGCGGCAGCGCGATCGGCAGAAGATGCGCGACGGCATGCAACTATTGGATTACGTGCTTTTGCTGGAAAAAGAGCAACGTGAGATTCGCACGCTCTCTAAATCGCTCGGTAAACAGGCCGACACGCCGCTGTTGCGTGAACAGTTGGACGAGGTTCGCCAATCGCAAGAGTATCTGTCAGAGGAAATCGAACCCCTGAAGGAAAAAGTCATCGCCGCGTTGACCAAGCCGCAAGGCGGACCGGCAGGCCCTGGCGGGCAAGCTGGTCCTGGTGGGCAAATGATGCCCGGTGGTGCAGGCAAGCAGATGATGCCGCCCGCGGCTCAGCCGGCCGTTCCTGCCGCCGATGTGCAGAAGGCTGTGGCCTTGCTGGGCGGATTGGCCGATCAGGCACGCACCGAGATGACCACCGCGGCCGATCAACTGGCATCGGCTCGCCCGCCCGACGCGCTGAAGGCGCAGGCGGCGGCCGTGGAGATGCTCGACCAGATTTACATGGCCATGGTCCCCTATCCGGGATTGGTAAAAAGGGCCGTCGATACGCAACGTGAGCTGGTCGGCCGTACTACGCGGATCGTCGAGCCGGCGAAACCTCCGCAACAAAGCCCCACGCCGCAGAACCCCATCTCGCAAAAAGACGTTGACAAATCGAACGAAACGACCGACGATAATACGCTTGATGAAGAGACGATTGCTGAAGAACAGCCGGAAATCGACATGCACGAGGACGCTTGGGACCAGCGTTTTGTGACGCGTTGGAGCGAGGTCATGGTGGCCAAGGCCAAACAGGGCTTGAAGCAGATGCCGCCGCCGGCCGATGATAAGAAAGAATCTGTTGCGAAAGCGGGCAAGCTCGCAGACGATAAGAAAGTGGCTGATGCGAAACCGACAAGCGGTTTGCAGGGTGAGGCTAAACCCGACCCGGCCGCGGCGGCTAAGAAGAAGATGGAGGGGCTGCGGAAATCGATGGAACTGGCCGTTAAACTCGGCCCCAAGGTGGAAGACCTGACGGACGAAGCCGCCACGCACCTGGATGAGGAGCAGCCCGAGCCGGCGCTACCCAAACAGAAAGAAGCCCTGCGGTTGTTAGAGGAAATTGCTAAGCCGCTCGAAGATCAAAACAAACAGGATCAACAGCAAAAGCAAGATCAGAAAAAACAGCAAGATAACAAAGACAACAAAGATCAAAAAGACAAGAAGGATCAGAAGGACAAAAAAGACGACAAGGATAAGAAGGAGCAGGACAAGAAGAAGGACGACAAGCAAAAAGGCGACAAGGATAAGGATAAGAAAAAAGACAAGGACAAGCACAAGCAAGGCGGCAAGGATAAAAAGGACAAGAATAAGCAGCAGAAGATGTCGCCCGGGGATATTAAGAAAAAGATGGCCCAAAAGAAGGCCGATGCCGCTCTGCGTCGTGCCCGAGCACGTCAGCAGGAACGTCGCGACTTGGAAAAGGCCATCGAAGTGCAGCTCTACCGTTCGGGAACCGTGGAAAAGGATTGGTAAACTCGATGAAAAACACTTTCTCGAAAAATATATCACGTTTGCTCGTGGCCGCGGCTGCGGTGATTGTAGCCGCATGGTCGGCCGAGCCGACTCAGGCCCAACAGCCCGAGGCGGAAATCATCGTCAAGCTCGAACGCGAGCGCGTCTTCGAGGGCGAGTCGGTCGGCTATCAGGTGATTCTCAACCACGTCGCCACCCCTACGGCTCCGGACATGTCGGCCTTCAAAAACTTCGATGTCGTGGCCGCCGGTTCGCGGTCGATGAATTCCAGTAATATGACTTTTATCAACGGCCGCATGACCAAAACCGAACGCCGTGGGCGGTTGTATAACTACCGTTTGACGCCGCTAAAGTCGGGATTGCTGACCGTTCCCGCCCCCACGGCCAAGGTTGACGGGCGTGTGATCAAGGGCGATTCGCTCATGTTGCATGTCGTACCGCCGGAGAACCAGGACGTCGTGCGGATGGAAATCACGGCCGAACCTAAGAACGTTTATCCCATGCAGCCGATGACCGTAACGCTTTCGATCTTTATCAAGCCATTGGGCGGAGCCCTTGCCGATGAGAATTCACTGAGCGTGGGGTCCAGGTCGTCACGGTCACGTAAGCTGACGATCCCATGGGTGGACGACAAGCAGTTGTCCAAGGGCATGGAACCGAAAACGGCTTGGAATAGATGGATCAAAAGTTACCAAGCACTCGGCCGTACAGGCTTCGTGGTCAATGACATTGAAGCTGCCCCAGCCTTGTCGTTTTTAATCGAACAAAACGATTTGCTTTTCGCACCGAATCCCACCCGTGTTCTGAAAAATGACGATACCGGCAAGCCGCAGGAGTATTGGGCCTTTCGTTTTAAGCGGACGTTTATACCCAAGATGCCCGGCACGTACACGTTTGGCCCAGCCTCGATTAAAGGTCTTTTCGCCGACGGCGTATCTGACAATGGCCAGCTGAAAGGCCGCAGTATCTACACCATTGCCCGCCCGTTGACGTTCACTGTCAAGGACGTGCCTGCAGAGGGTCGGCCCGATTCCTACATCGGCCTGGTGGGCAAGTTCAAGGTCGACGCCTCGCTTTCGCCCAAGAAGGCTAAGGTGGGCGACCCCATGACTCTCACGATAGAGGTTAAAGGCCGCGGCACGCTGGCGAACGCCCAGGCTCCGGACTTGGAATCTGTGGCGGGGATCGCCAAGCGTTTCAAGGTCTACGACGCCACCGAAAAAACCGAAAATAACTCGATCAGTTTTACCTACAGCCTGCGTCCGCTGGAGATGGGCGACGAGCCGTTCCCGACCGTGCCGATTTCATATTTCGACGTGGAAGCGGGCCGCTATGTAACCGTTGAAACCAAACCCATCGCAATCGAGGTGGGCAAGGCCGAAAAGCTTTCCAACCGCCAGATCGTGGCCGGGCGACGTTCTGGCAATGGTGGTCAAGCGCAAATCGAATCGCGCCGCGAGGGCATTTTCGCCAACGTCACTGACTTGGCGTCCGTGCATGACGATTCGGCACACCCACGGCGTTGGCTCGTAGGGCTGGGCGTTTTGGTGGTGGCCTACGTGGTTTTGTTCGCGTTCACCCGACGGTTCAAACGCCTGCGGGGCGACACGGCCTTGCTGCGCCGGCGGGGAGCCGCCTCCGCGGCCCGAGCCCGTTTGCGCGAGGGGCTCGATCTGCTAAGCAGCGGCAAAATCCGCGAAGGCACAGAGGCCGCTAGAGACGCGCTGGCCGGCTTGGTGGCCGACACGGCCGACTTGGCCCAGGCCGGCTTGACGCCCAAGGACGTGGCCGCACAGTTGGAAAAATATGGCGTGTCCGCCGAACTGGTGGCTCGCGCCGCCGGCTTGCTGGAAACCTGCGACGCGGCCCGTTACGCGGCCGCCGGCTTGGATGCGAAATCGATCGCAGCGGATGGAAAAGCTGTCCTGGAAGAAGTGACAAAAGAACTTAAGTCCAAGGGACTTTTTAAGTAGGATAGAGCATTTAAAGATGAAACGCACACAAACCATAATTGCAATTGCACTTGTCGTGGCCATGTCCCTGGTTGTTGGCAAGGGCTGCGCATTGCGGCCCGACCTGGAAGTCTCGCGGAAGTTTCAAGAAGCGCAGGCGATTTTCGACGAGGCCGCCTCGCCCGACGACTTCATGCACGCGGCCGCCGTTTACCAGGAGATACTCGACTCGGGCGTACGCTCGGGCGCCGTTTTCTTCAACCAGGGCAACGCTCTGATGCGTGCCGGCCAGGCGGGGCGGGCGATTGCGGCCTATCGTCAGGCCGAGCGTTTCCGACCCGGCGATCCCTATCTCGAGGCCAACCTGCAATACGCGCTGGGCAACGGCCCCGATGAAGTCGGACGTACTCGACCGTTGTTCGAATACGTGCTGTTTTGGCAAGATTGGATCAGCTACGCGGGCAAGTTCCGCCTCTTGGGCGCCGCCGCGGTGGCGACGTTCCTGCTGGCGTGCATAGGCCT
>CAZISU010000302.1:0-6887 GCA_964541935.1 uncultured Planctomycetaceae bacterium
AGTGTTCCGAAGCGATACGGCATGGGAGGGCCTCTTCGAGATGGTTGTCGACATACTGTTCCACTGGTGTTAGACGTTGTACAGGCGAGAATAGTTCCTTTGGAAATGCGGATTTATTTTCAGCAAAGCAGTGGGGGGGTGGTTTGTCGTAGACCACCACGCCCATCGCTTCGCTCTGGGCGTGCCACACGATTCGGGGGGTGATTAGGCAAGAGGGTGTAGGGTGAGGGGAACTTATTGCGAGACTTAGGCAATCGGTTTTGTAGCAATTTAGGCGGGCCGAAGGGGCGTGCGAACACGCTCCCTCCGGGATTGCTAGGCTTCGAACGAATAACCTCCGCCGGGGGCGGTATCGAACGAGGTGCTTTGAGTGGGCATTATCTGTGCATCGAAATTGCCTAGCGGTGCGGGAGTCGCGGCCGGGCTGCTTTCGGACAGATTTTCCTCGGTCAGTTTTTGACACACCTGGCGCCAGGTTTGCTGTTCGACTTCGAGTACCTTGATGGCGTCGTCGACTTTTGCCACGTCTCGTTCAAGGGCAGCCTCCATGAGGTTGCGGAAAACGAAGACATAGACCGAAGCCATTTTGCCGACCAGTTGCGGACTTGCTTCGCGATTGAGCCCGCCGAGCAGTTCGCTCATTACCTGTTGGGCACGGATCAAGACCTCACAGGCCTCTTCATCCTGTCCGGCTTCCCAGTGGATTTTTGCCCGCCTTGCAAAGCGTATGGCTGCTTCGATCATCATCAGTTGCAGCTTTTGCGGCGTGGCGGTCATGACTTCCGTTTCGATGTAACTTCCTGGCGAAGTTGTTGACATCAGCGTCCTCCTTGACTATTGAGGTTTGGGTTACAGTTTTCAGACTTGAGCTTCATTATTTTGAACTTCTGCCCTATGCGGTACTTGCCGAGGTCATGGGCGCTATCGGTTGCAATGCACTCAATGCGGTTAAGTTGTTTTGCATTTTTCCGATGGCGATTTCCATATTGTAGAAATTCATATACAGCCGTTCTCGTTCCGACTCGAGCTGTTCCTTCATGCGTTCCAGGCGAGATTCGTTCTGGTCAATTTTCGAGTCCAGGGTGACGAAACGTCTGGCCATGAGCGAGACGTCTTGGCCCGAAAGAGCCTCGATGGTTTCGGAGAACATGTTGGAGACACCGCCGTTTGTTTGCGGCGTTAGCTTGTCGGCAAATATCTTGTCGGTTAAATACTTGCTTTGGAAAATTTCTTCGTCTATTTTGACCTGGCCATTCTCGATCGAGATTCCGAAGTCTTCTAACGTGCCTCCGTGCGTGAGGCCGCGGAGGTATGATGCTACGGCTTCGGGCTCTTTGTCGAATCTCTGGTTAAGCAGATCGTGATCGATTTCAACGTAGGTGACCGTATCGGTGTAGGCGGTTTTCGTAGTGGTTTTTCGTTCCTTAACGAAGATGCCGTAGTCGTTGCCGATTTCGCTTGACTGGTTGCCGGTAAAGAATTGTGCCACCGCGTCGGGATCTTTTTCGAATAGAGCGGAGAGTTTTGACGAATCGAAGGCCAGCATGCCATCTCTTTTGAGGTCGATTCCGACTTCTCCCAGCGATTGAATGGAGCCCACGCCCAGGAAACGTCCGCTGAGCATTTGCGACAGGTCGACGTCTAGTCGCAATGCCGCGCTGTCGCCGAAGAGCAGAGCCGTCTCGCCGGTTTCCTCGTTGAACTCGGTGAGCGAGTTGAGGGTTTCGCGGAAGCGGTTATAGTTTTGCACCATGGCTTCGACATTGGCGACGGCATCCTTGTCGCTGCGACGGATGTCGATCATGACGGCCTGGTCCGACGTGTCTTTAATCTCCAGGTCCAGGCCCGGCAGTACGTTGGAAAACTTGTTAGACGACGAGGAAACGAGTATGCCGTTGGCCGCGTTTTCGGGCGATCCGTAGACGAGCAAGGCGTCGCGGGCTTCGGCCGTTTCCTCGAATTGCAGATTCAAGCCCGAGGTGTCGATGACCAAGCGGCCTTGCTCTCCCATACGGTCGCTGTTGAGTGAAAGTCGATAAGGCCGACTGGATCCATCGTTGAAGGTGGAGGCGCGAATGCCGGCCGAAAGGTCGTTAATTTTTGAGCGGAGATCGTCGAGCGATTCGCCTTCTTCGAGCGTGATGGTTTGCGTCATCGAGCCGTCGACGACCTTATAGGTTCGACCGTCTTTTTCGATTTCCGTGACCTCGCCCATCAGGTTCAGGTCGGCGGCGGTTGTGGAGTCGCCTTCGACAATGCGCATTTGCGTTCCGGCGTTGTCCAGATCGCGAAGCAGGATGCCGTCGCCCGTATCGTTGATTTCGGCGGTAACGCGAATGCCCAGGCGGTTGACGGTTGCCATGAGATCGCCGACAGTTTCGACAGAGTCGCCGCTGAGGTCGATTTTGCCGTATTGTCCCGCGCTGTTAAAGATGGTGAACGAACCATCGGCCACGCCTTGTCCGCCGTTGAGATCGGCCAGACGGGTGTTTTCGCCGATGATTTGCATGTGCATATCGCCACTGGATATGCTGGCAACGTTGGCGTCGACGGCGATGCCGAGCTTTTCGGCCGTGTTGGTTTCGCCGTCGCCGTTGGCGACGATCATGTTGGCGGCGAACATGCCGGTTTGGTCGATAAGTTCGATGCCGTTTTTGGCCTGGTTAACGCGGGCGAGAATTGCAACATCGGCTTCGTTGATGGTAGTGATTACGTCTTCGAGCGTTTCGGCTGCTGACAGGTCGACCGTGTCGGAATTGCCGCTACGGTCGGTAAGCTCCAGGCTGCCCAACTGTCCGTAGCCATTTCCGCCGTTGAGGGTGGAAAGCAGTACGGATTGGGTGCCGCCGAGGATCCGCCGACCGACAATAACGCCGTCGTCGGCCACGTTGGGATCGGCCCCGTCGGCCAGTCCCAGATCCTGCAAGGCATCTGAACCATAAGAGGATGCAAGGCTGAACCCGAACTGCTCGTCGATCGCCGTCGAGACTGATGCTGCCGTGGTTACGCCCTGATTGATGCCGATGGTAAGTTTTTTTGCGGTGGCGTCGTAATCGGCCGTGGCCTCGTCGGTCGTGCCCTGGTTGTCGACGAGAACGACCTCGATGCCGTTGAGATCCTCGCCGTTGCGACCCGTTTGAATCAAAAGGTCGTTGTTAGCGCCTTCTAGTTCGAGACGTAAAGATGCCGGGTTGGTCTCCGTTCCGCCGGAGATAAAGCCCATCGAGCCGAGCTGGTCGATTGTGCCCGAGCCGTTGTTGCCGGACTCGGTGGTCGTATCGAACGATGCGGAAATAAGTTTGTTTGTGAGATCGGTGACGATCAGCCGGTCGCCGTCGGGCGCGATCTCCGCGTGTAGTTTGTCGGGTGCCGCGGCGTTGATGCGATCGATCAAATCGCCGAGTGTCAGGTCTTCGTCGACGTTGCTGCCAACTCTTGGTGAAAAGTCGACAGAGCCGGTGGTGCCGTCTCGTAGTTCGAAAGAAAAGTCGGACGGATAAACGTCGTCGAGTCCCACGCCCGTGCCGTCGTTGAGGTCATCGAGCCTTATGTCGCGGTCGAGCCAAATCATGTCGCGCGAGTCGGCCAGCGGGCCGGCTTCATTTATTCCATCGAGCCCCAGCGAGGCGGCCGTGGTTCCGCCGGAGACCTCTTGGACCATGAGGTTCGACACGCTTTGCCCCGTATTGTCGATGAGGCGGAATCCATCCTCGTGGGCGACGGCCGTGACGTTGATATTAATATTGCTGTTGATGGCGTCGAGCACGTCGTCGATGGTTTGAACGGTGGAAAGATCGACTTGGGTGCTTGCTCCGCTACGGTCGGTAATGCGGATCTGGCCGCGGCGAACGCCCTCGCCTCCGCCAAAGCGATCCAGCGAGACGCTGCAGTCGACGTTGTCGCCGAAGCGGAAAGTCAGCGTCCCTCCGCCGAGCGATTCGGTGTCGCTGGTCACGCCATTGCTGAGGAACTGGTTGTTCTGCACCGCGCGGACCGAGGTGAAATGGTAAACGCCCTCGGGCGGCTGGCCACCGACACTGGCAGCTATAACGTTCTCGTTGGAGCTGGTGGCTTCGCGTGAGTCGAAGAGGTCGGGCTTGCCGAGATTGTTGCTAACTAGTTTGACGGCATAGAGATAGGCCGATAGTTCGGTGACGGCGATTTGCTTATTGGCAAGCACTTGGGTACGTTCGGCCAGCATGTTGTGAGATTTGGCCGCCAACGCCATCAGCGAGTCAACCGTATCACCGATTGCCATTCCGGTAATAATGCCGATGTTGCTTTGAATTTGTGCCATTGCTAATCGGCGCGCGCAGCACGCAATATGAGTACTGCCCCGTACCATCGTAACAGATCGACCGTCAGAACCCAGAAACTTCAACGATTTCGCCTATTTTGCCAAGATGGTCGTCATTAATACTAACCCGAAGCGCAAGCGAGGCGTGTACAAGCGAAACGCAAGGTGGCATGCAGTCCTCGCTTGCGCTTCGGGTTAGTATTGCAAGAATGTTTACTAAACGAAACATTTGTGGCTGGCAGACGTTGACGTGAGCCCCTATCGCAGCCTTGTGGCATCACGCTGCGATATGGCGAATGTGCATTTTCCCTCGATTCGGACCAGCCGTGCGGGGTTTCAGGTATCCGTTTACGTGTATGGGCAGTGCAGTTTGACAGCCTCTCGCACCATACTATAGTTTCTTGTTCCCACGTCTTGGGGAGGGTCGTGGGGCATTGGCGCAGCGGGGATAGCTGGGAGCTAGAGGGGATCTCGCTGCGTCATTTTTTATTCCGTCGTGAAGAAATCTCTCCTATAGCGGCTTGTGCCCCTTGGCTTATGCCACCTTTTGCCCCATGCAGTTGAGATCTATGCCAATTTTGCCCCTGGACAAGAATCGTATCGTGGGTCCCAGATGCAGCGCTGGGTTTCTGGTGCGTCGCGGACGCACCCTACGAGCGTATTGGCGATCGGGTTTCTCGCTTGTGGAAGCTTTGGTGGCCGTGGGGATTACGGCCATGGCCGGCGCGGCCATTCTTTTGGGTGTCCAGTCCTCGCTGCAAACCAGCACGCACGTTGTCGAAAAAACGATTGCGCAGGGCTTGGCCCATCAGTTGATGGACGAAATCACAGGCTGCCGCTACGTGGAAAACGGCGCGGATCCATACCAAACCGTGCTTGGTCCCGACTCGAGCGAACTGGCCACCGGCACTCGCGAAATATTCGACGACATCGACGATTTCAATAATCTCGACAACCAACCTCCCGTAGACGCCTGGGGGATTATGCTGGGGCAAGACGATGGCCAAGGCGGCCAACGCAACGAGAATTTTATGGCGCCGCGAAAGCTGCTGGGCAAACTGCGGCGCACGGTCACGGTTTACTATGTAAACCCGGACGACTTATCGCAACGCCTCACCGCCGGAACGCCCAGTGACTATCGGGCGGTCGAAGTAAGCATCATTCACGTAAGGGAAGATGGAGAGAAACGGGAACTAACGAGATTGCGACGAGTTGTCGCCAATGTATCCCAATAGCAAGAGATCGACGGTTTTATGCGACTAGCACGTACTATTCATCGCGGTATGACACTCATGGAGCTTATGATCGCTTCGTCGATCATGGTGATGGCGGTGCTCGCCGTCGCTTCACTGGCTGATGCCACGCAGTCGGCTGCCAGTTACGCCAACGGGCACAACGAGGTCGTCGCGCAAGCCCGCATGATTGCGGCCCGTATCAAACGAACTGTGGAAGGTGCCACGACCAGTGGTGAGTTTCCCGGGTTTATCGTGATATCAACCGAGGTCGATGGTGAATGGTTCCCCGACGCTCTGGTCGTCTGGCACCCCGACGGCGACGCGGTCGACCCCGAGGGCTTGCCCAGGGCAAACGAGTTGATTATTTATTCGCCGCATCCGATTTTCTGCAACACCCTGGTTGAAATAACGCTTCCTAGCAATACCAACATCGTGCCCGACGTTTCCGATACGACTTCCTGGCAATCTGAACTGATTACGGCGCAACTCAGCACAAACAGTAAACGCGTTGTTCTGACCAGGCAATTACGGATTTGTACGACTACCAACGAGACGTTGCCGACCACCTATACTCCCAAGCGCCGAGGTGGGATACGTTTCGAGAGTCGGCTTCGTCCTTCGGCGGAAGAATGGACGTTGCTGAAGGACGGGAGTCTGGATTGGGATGATATGGCATGGGTACAAGATATTCATAGCAAAGAGACCGGCTTGCGGCAGGCATGGCTTCGTTTCGAGATGCAACTTTTACCGGACGATGTGGTCGGGGGTGAGTCCGTCCCGTTTTTTGGTTCCGCGGCTGTTTATTATGAAATAAGACGTCCGGAATAGGTTTACCCCGGATGGTTCATGAATAATCCGAGGTTTAGATGGCAGAAGACATATTGACATTGACTTTAACTTTGACATGAAATTGAATACCCCCACAAAATTCGCCGGCTCGAACGGCAAGCCAGCCCGCCCGCGACGCGGGATATCCCTGCTTATCGTAGTGTTGTTGGTTTCGCTGGCCATGGCAGTTTCGTTCTCCGTGATTCACTCGCAGGGAACGGCTCTTGCAATTCAGCAGAATGCCGATCTTCGCGCGAGCGCGCGACAAGCGGCCATGACGGGTATGGCAGTCGCCTTGCGGGAGGCCAACTCGCCCGATTGGATTGGCGTGGGGGCTTCGTTCGCGAAAGACCTGAGTCCTAGCGAACGTTTTACGGTTACGTATTCCACGGGCGATGCCGCGTTATCCGATGGCGACTCCGAGTACGACGAATATGCCTATCGGGTTACGATACGCGTTAACGGACTTGCCAAAGATCCTAGATACACCGACCGCAAAGCCAGTCACCGGATTGAAGCCGTGATTC
>CAZISU010000303.1:0-6881 GCA_964541935.1 uncultured Planctomycetaceae bacterium
CACGTCCAATCTCTTGCGCCGGTCGCCGCTACGACACCCAGCGTGGTGACGTCGATGCTCGGCGAGAGCACCGCGTCGCGTGTGCCCCAAGCCTATCCGGTTACCGAGGCGGTTTACGGGCAACCGCTTGTCGATGCGGATTACGGAGATGAATACTGCCACCCGGCGGCGGACGAATGCCCCACATTCAGCGAGCGGTTTTGCGCAAGTGCCGGCCGCGGCTGGTGCGACGTGAAGTGCGATTATCGCCAATACTACAGTTGTCGCACGGGCCGCGATCTGTTGCTGTGCGTGGGCGCCGCGGCGATCATGGCCAACACCTCGATTGACCAGAACTTTCAAGATTGGGTGCAAGACGACGTGCGGAGTTCCGGCTCGGACGATTTCGCCGCCTTTTGGAAGACGTTCGGCGAGGGTGAAATTTTCGTTCCCGCCTGGGCAGGGCTGGCTGTGGTCGGCAGCATGCTGGACGAGTATCCCATGATGGATTGCATGGGCGATTTCGGCTATCGCACCACGCGCAGCTATCTGGTCGGCACGCCGCCCATGCTCTTCATGCAATACTGCCTGGGCGCTTCGCGGCCCGTGGAAGGAGAAGGGTCCGAGTGGCGTCCCTTCAATGACAACAACGGCGTCAGCGGGCACGCTTTTTGTGGAGCCGTGCCGTTTATCACCGCCGCGCAGATGTCGGAGAATTGCTACATGAAGGGCTGTTTCTACTTTCTCTCGACGCTGACCGGCTGGTCACGCATTAACGACGATTCGCACTATGTATCGTAAGTCTGGATGGGCTGGTGGATGGCCTATCTATCCTGCCGCGCGGTAAGCGAAACCGAGGACGGGAAAAGATGCTGCTACTCGGTGGCCCCAATCATGTCGCCAGACACGGTGGGCATGATGTTCGAGTATCGCCGCTAGAACTCCCTTCCAAACCTCACCCAAAATACTTTTCAATTTGTTGATCGAGTTCTTCATTGAACTCATCCATAAGCTTATCGACCGCCATCTTGTCGCGTTCTCCCGGCCCATACTCCACAAACTCGGCCGCCGACACCTCGACTGCCTCTAAATCATCCGCCGGCGGATCAAAACTCATATAAAAGTCCCGCGTCAACTTCCAAAGTATCACACCCAGATTGCTGACCCGGTATCTATGTTGACGTTCGAGATTATCCAGTCCCACCAGTGCCCCCTCCCAAAAAGCGTAAGTCACGATTGCGTTCTTGATCATCCGCCCCATCAAACGAGAAAAAGCAACCCGGCTGCCCGTATAACCGCGATCCATCAATTCTTCACGCAGTTGATTGCTCGTCATCTCCCCCTCAAAAAGAATCGAGACAACAAGAAACTGCAACCCCGTCAGCTCCGGCACCACGGGCAACCCGCCCCGGCCACAAGCAAGTTTTTTATTAGATAAACACATGCAGCCAATATACCAGACCGTTAAAGCGTTTTTGGCCGGGTGCTTTGAGCTTTGAGCCGGGTGCCATGCTCACGCTTGCGTGGGCATGCTGGGAGCGCCAATTCCCAATTGTGGTGCAGGCTTCCAGTCGGCAATGCAGGGTTGTCGACCAGCCCGCGGATGGGGGTTTTTGGCAAGTTTTTTGGGGCTTGTGGGGAGTTTTTTTGTTTCTTGTTGCCGTTATGAGGCCGTTTATTTCTCGGGGTAGTGGCCATAAGTTGCCTTGAGGCTTCACCGCCGCCGAGTATTAGTTAGCCAGTTTGTGGCTCCATTGCGGGTTTGAAGACAGGAAGTCCTCGCAATTCCTTCGCCGATGGTGCCTCAGGGGTCTTCTGGAACAAGTCAACACTCCTGGCAGCGCGAATGCCAACATAAAAACCATAGTCTAGCATTAGCGCTTGGTATCGCCTCCCTGCTTCGTGCGGAGTAATTCCCTCGTGCAAGACATGCACAAGTCGCAGCGCAATTAAGTCCTGCACACACGCAAAACCAGCGTCGTCGTTCTTGATTTCCAACAAAAACGCATTTTGACGTTTAGTTCTGATACAGAAATCTTTGAGTTGTTCAAGAATGTCTCGTGTTGGAGAAGGCTCTTCGGAGTGATCTTTCTCAACATCTCTCAGTTTGTGTTCCGTGATTTCGGATGCCGCCAAATTGATGCTTGTAATCGACACCTTCTTTCGGTCTTGCGAACTTGCTCGCGTGATTGCCTGGGCAAAGAGATGAAGCGCGTCACGAGGAACAGCTGCAGCAACCCATACCAGACGAGAGAGCACGTCATCGCCGCAGATGTATCCAACACTTGGTAGCCCGCAGAATTTTGCATGTGCATCCAAGATACTCTCTATGTGCGTTTTGGATTTTTCCGGCATCGTTAGGTTGGAGTCCAATTTGAGGATCAGCGCGTCATGCGGGGATTCGAGACCGATCTGATCTTCAGTGTTCCATGGACGGGAAAACTGTTCAATTCCAGATATCTTGAGGTAGCAGCGTTTGCCTCGGCTGATTGAGTACAGGTGTCCGAGCAATTTCGGTTGGAAACTGGGACTCAGGACGTGAATATCGTCTATGAAGATGACAATGTCGCTTGATGAATTGGAGGCGTTTCCGATTTCTCGCGAAATCCGGGGCAAAAGCCTAGTGAACGCCTTGCAGGCAACTGAATCATCCATTTCGGACATGTCGTCAAGTAACTGGTTTAGCTTAGCGAACGCCTTTCCGTCGCCGACGCACTCCGACAGTTGGCTAAGTACGTTTGCGAAAACATCTATCGACACCTGTATGTCGTCACGGCTGGCATATGGTTGCATTGTGATCCATGCATACGGCCGATCGTCATCCTTACGATGATGCATCGCGAAGCCAAGCAGACTCGACTTTCCCGACCCGCGACGTCCATAAACGAGATAATTGTTCTCAGATATAACCTGTTCTTCGTATCCGAAAACGGAAGGGATATAACGCGTAAAAAAGCCATCACCGAATGTGTGTTCGTCGACGGTTAGGCTTTCTGAAAGCACCGAACGGAGAAGCCGTGTTTCCGGCAGTTGAATTCGGTCATGTCCTTTGCCTCCTCTTTTTTGAATCGTGGCCCTATCTTTGAACGGATGATCCTCGTCAAGCTTTTTCTGTGCATTCCGCAACGCACGAAAGATGTGCTCCGAGGGAAGGACAACCTGGAACACCAGATACGGGCCGTCAACGCGGTCTTTGATTGTGTAGTCGAGTCGAATTTGGTTGAGCGACTTCGACACGGAGTCAGCGAGTTCATTAGCCGCTGATTCGATGGAAGATATATTCATAGGTTTATTCCGCGAGTGGTCAGATACTTTAATGCTTCAGTGCGAAACTGCGTGACCAATGTCTCGACGTCCGCCGGAATCTTCAAGAGATCGGCGTCGTTAGCCACGTGGTTGTAATCCGCAAGATTCCTATCATCGCGCAGCCCTTCTAGTTCTGTGGCGAACATGTTTTGGTTCGGAAAGTCGTCGGGTAGGTCGCCGATCTTCTTGTGATCGGTCACGTCCATTGCGAAGTGCCCTGAGTGATCCAAGGTGATGGCACGCCGGATATTGTATGCCGCGTAGTAAAAGCGGGAGACCCTTTGTCGCCAATTCGTGTTCGGAATGGACTTCGCGAATAAAAAATGGTGAGTTCCTAACTCGAACAACTGTTTGACGTTGTCGTGTACTTCCTGTTGCAGCGCGCTAACAGCGGCAGGATCGAGCACGTGCTGAATGTTCCGAATCAGCCGTTGACAGTTGGAACCCGCGAGAAGGATACTCGGCTCTTTCAGCTTGTTCGACGAAATACTCAATAAGGTCTCCCTAGTTCTAGTGTGTGCAACTGCTGGGACAACTACTGTATATCGAAAAGCCTCAAATTGATAACCGGGCACCGTAACGAACAACGCCCCCATCTTACACCAAACCCGCAAAAGATCGCCCTCTTGATAGCCAATTAACGACGAAAAATCAAGCACCCCCCCCCAACTCCTCGCCACCATCCCGCCCAACTACCCTCCGTCCACCCCATTCCCCATTAACCCCGCCTTTACCGCTAAGTTAAACCCGACGTTAACCAGCACATGGTGCCAGGTTAGTAAACACCGGCCCATGCCTTTTTCTCCCAAAATCACAGCTTAGCCCTCAGCGCTGGGCACAGCGTGCTCGAACACCACCGCGCAAGCGACCGGGCTAAACGATATTGGATTGGCGGCGGGCGCATAAAAAAACGAGGGCGGAACGATTTCAATAACCGCTCCGCCTCCGTCGGGTTTTAATCTGTGATGGGTAGCCCTGATAGCTTGTCTATCAGGGCGGCGTAGCCGCGAGAGGCACAAGGAAACGGTACGAAACCCTCTTGTGCCTGCGGCTCCCCGATAGGCGAGCTATCGGGGCTACCCGTTAATCATTTACACTTCTAGTCTTCGTCGCGCAGCTTGGCCAGCACGCTGTAGTCTTCTAGCGTGGTGGTGTCGCCTACGGTTTCTACGCCGGCGGCGATGTCGAGCCCCGTCCTGATCGAGCCCCGGCCTACTAATGGCGGAGATGTCCCACGTATTCCAGTATGCCTAGGTTGGCCGCATCTACAATGTCCTGGGGAACGCTAACGCTGGGGCGTACGTGGCTAATCCTGATGCCTGATCTTTGGAAGCTTTCCAGGACGAGTTCCGAACAGTAGTATTTGTTGGAATCCTGCCAGTCGCCGTTTGCGGCAGTTTTGCATAAATCTTTTGACAGAGCCATGCTTGTGAGCGGTTGTCCAAGAGGTGTTGCCGCGGCAAGGACGCTGCCTACCACCGCCTTGCAGAGCGCGGGATTCGCTCGTGCGCCGCCGCCCAAAGCTCCGCCAGTGTCGTACTTCCGCAAAACTTTTCCGCGTGCATAGGTGACGACGACATTTGCCTGTCGAGGCGATAAATTTTTGACGCGGTAGGCCACCGCATGCTTCGCTTTATCAAGTGCTACGCCGAGCGAGCGTTTGCTGACACCCTCTTGAATGGCTTCAATGACTTGGCTATGTCCGGCGTATAATATGACATGGCTGACCAATGAGTGGGTGGAGCCACGGATGACTCTAGATGCCACGGCTTGCGTTGTCGACACAATAATGTCTGCTGGTTGCAAGGCCGAATTCAGAATACACATACCGCCTTGTTTGGGAGTGAGTGGGATTTCCGGCATTGGGAAAATATCCTTTTATATTTACTGGTGCAAGGACGAGAAACCGACGCTTCACAGAAAGCCAGGCATTCTCGTCCCGAGGGAATGGCGATGATCTGATTTGTTCTCTTGAGATTAGCGTTTTGTTGCTCCCGCGCCCTTGCAAGTATTCTCGCAGTATTACACAAGAAGTTTCGTGTTTTTTTTATTTTGGCCAGCATTTTCTCCAGAAGGTTCTTTCAGTTGGGCATGTGTTGCCTAGTCCACTTACAGGATTCAACCTGTGGGGTGAGGGGATGGGGGGACGGAGACGTTTGGGGGGGGGTCTTGTGGAGTTGTCAGCGGTTTGATTGGCGCATAAAAAAAGGGGGGGACGATTTTTTATAAACCGTCCCCCCCATGTTATCGACTATCTAGTCTTCATCACGCAGCTTTGCCAGGACGCTGTAGTCTTCTAGCGTGGTGGTGTCGCCTACGGTTTCTACGCCGGCGGCGATGTCGCGCAAGAGGCGTCGCATGATCTTACCGCTACGGGTTTTGGGTAGCGAGCTGGTGAAGCGGATGTCGTCGGGTACGGCTAGGGCGCCGATTTCCTTACGAACCCATAGCTTCAGTTCTTTGAGCAGCTCGTCGTCGGGCTCTATGCCGGCGCCGACCGAGACGAAGACCGCAACGGCCTCGCCCTTGAGGTCGTGAGGACGACCTACGGCGGCGGCTTCGGCAACCGACGGGTGGCTGACCAGGGCGCTTTCGATTTCGATCGTGCTGAGGCGGTGACCCGAGACGTTGAGCACGTCGTCGATGCGGCCCATGATCCAGTAGTAGCCGTCGTCGTCGCAACGAGCGTTGTCGCCGCAGAGGTACTTACCGGGCACGTCGCTCCAGTATTGCTCTTTGAAGCGTTTGTCGTCGCCCCAGATGCCGCGGATCATGCCCGGCCATGGCTTGGAGATGACGAGCCAGCCGCCGTTGCCTTGATCGACGGGTGTGCCGTCTTCGTTGACGATTTCGGGTACGACGCCCGGCAGGGGCTTGCAGCAGGAGCCCGGCTTGGTGGGCGTGGCGCCTGGCAGGGGCGTCATCATGATGCCGCCGGTTTCGGTCTGCCACCAGGTGTCGACGATGGGGCAGCGGCCGCCGCCGATCTTGTTGTGGTACCACATCCAGGCTTCGGGGTTGATGCCTTCGCCGACGGTGCCCAAGAGCCGCAGGCTGGAGATGTCGTGCTTGTCGATCCACTCGTCGCCCCACTTGATGAAGGCGCGGATGGCGGTCGGGGCCGTGTAGAAGATGTTGACCTTGTACTTCTCGATGATTTCCCAGAAACGGCCTTCGTCGGGCCAGTTGGGAGCACCCTCGAACATCAAGGACGTGGCACCCGCGGCCAGTGGGCCGTAGACGATGTAGCTGTGGCCGGTGATCCAGCCGATGTCGGCCGTGCACCAGTAGACGTCTTCGTCGCGGATGTCGAAAACCCACTCGGTGGTTTTCTTGGTGTAGAGGCTGTAGCCGGCCGTGGTGTGCTTGACGCCCTTGGGCTTGCCGGTCGAACCGCTGGTGTAGAGGATGAACAACGGATCTTCGCTGTCCATGGGCTCGGCGGGGCAATCGGCCGAAGCTTTTTCCATCTCTTCGTGCCACCAGAAGTCGCGGCCTTCTTTCATGTCGACATCGCAGCCGATACGGTTGAGGACGATGCCCTTCTCGACGGTGGGCGACTTGTCCAAAGCGTCGTCGACAGTGGCCTTAAGCGG
>CAZISU010000304.1:0-6879 GCA_964541935.1 uncultured Planctomycetaceae bacterium
CAATCCTGGCAGCCAACTGGCAAAGCGGAACCTCGGCCAGTGTCCCCGAGCCCTGCTCGATGGCTTTACTGGCCGGCATGTTCGCAGCCATGCTTATGGTCCGCCGAAAACGATAAAAAACCCGCTAGATAAACACGGAACAGAGAAGTAGGCAACATCTCCGGAATAATTGACAACGTTTTCTACTTTTTACTGCAAGAGGAGCACAACCATGAGAGCGAAATTTTGTGGCCAAATGCTGACGGTCGCGGTGGTCGCGATTGCGGCAAGCACCGTCGCCCAGGCCGGCTATGTCGACACCCTGACCAGCACACCCGGGCTGATCTCCTACTGGGATCTAAACGAAACCGGCGGCACGACGGCCGCCGATCAGGTCACCAGCGACTCGATCGATGGCGATAACGCCGGCGCTTACCTCGGGACCGGCTTCAACGTTGGCGACGTCGGACCACGGCCAGACGCGGGCTACCCGGGGTTTGCCGCCGACAACTATGCAACTGGCTTCAACAAAACCGACGGACAACTGCAGATGCCCAACTTTACCGGCTACGCAGGCATGACCGACGTGACATTGACCGCCTGGTTCAAGATCGACAACGGTGGAGTCGACAACCACATCGGCGGCTTGCAGACCACAGACGGCACCCGCTATGTCTTCGACACCCATAACTACGCTAACAACTTGATGACCTTCGTCAAACGTAGCGACGCTAGCCAGATCAACGCTCCCATCGGAACGTTCGGCAGCGCGGCCGATTGGCATTTTCTGGCAATAACCTACCAAGACGGCCTCGTATCCAAAAGCTACCTCGACGGAGCGGAAGTTGGCGGCGGAAGCAAAACCGAAGCCATGGGACTCTTCCCGGCCCAGGCAATGGTCTTCGGCCAAGATATCGGCTACGCCCCCCGAGCTTTGGGAGGAAAGTTGGACGAGTTGGCCTTCTTCAATCGGGCACTCACCGGCGCGGAAGTCACCACGCTCTGGCAAGCAGCCACGAACGCGCCACCGCCACCAGAGCCTGGCGAAACCGCCACCGCGCCGTTCCGCCAAACGGCCACAAACCTGGGCGGGCTGCGTAACCACTGGACGCTCGACGATGCCACGGGCAACACGGCCATCGATTTGGTTGCCGGCAACAACGGCACCTACGTCAACCTCAGCGGCGACCCGGTCAATCTGGCCCAGCCTGCCCTGACCCCGACCGACGGCACGCCCGGCATGCCCGCCGATAACAAGTCGGTCCAGTTCGTCTGGAACACTGGCGGGAATTATATGGAAACCGAAGACGGCCAGAAGCTCGGCAACCCCGACACCGGCACGGCCTTCGCCGACGGCGTCAACCAGTTGAGCATGTCGTTCTGGTTTAACAATAACTACAACGGCCAAGGCTATGTGGCCGGATTCGCCAAGGTTTCAGGTTCCGGGCGCTACGTCTTCAGTGCCTACAGTCCGGACGACAAGAATCTTTACTTCTATACCAAGGCCGACAACGACGTGCAGCTCAATACTCCTGCAATTCCCATCGACCCCAGTATTGCCGAGTCGACTTGGCACCACGTTGTGCAGGTATGGGACGGTACGGAAAAGAATTTGCGAGTCTATATTGACGGCAAAGAAAAATTCAACGGCGTCAATTCCGCCATGTCGGAGAATATCTCGATACCCGATGGCTTCTATCTAGGCCGCGACGTGCCCGGCAACACCCGCAACCTGGGCGGCTACATCGACGAGGTCATGCTCTTCGACCAGGCCCTTTCCGCCGACGAGGTTTTCGAACTCTACGACTCGGCCTTCTTCGTACCCGAACCTTCGAGTGCGGCGATGCTGATCTTCGGCCTTTGTTGCCTGCTCTTCGCCGGCCGCCAAAGCAAACGCGGAGAAAACTAGACACCGTAAACCAACGCTTGTGCATTTCGCAAGCTTTTTAACCCGTAATAACCCGTAATAACACGTAATAACACGTAATAACACGTTAGCCCGAGCCGCTTGCGGCCGGATTGGAAACCACGCGGTTTCGCCTCGCTCCACCGCGAGCAAGCTCGGCGGCTAACGAGCACACACTATTATGTTCACAACCATCAATATCTCATAACCACATTACACCAGAGGTATCCCCGTGCAATTAGGTTTGAATGCAAAACAAAGTCAACGACGACGGCGGCTTGCGTTTACGTTGGTCGAACTGCTTGTTGTGATCGCGATCATAGGAATTCTGATCGCGTTGCTGTTGCCCGCCGTGCAGGCGGCACGCGAAGCGGCCCGACGAATGCAGTGTAAAAACAGCCTCAAACAACTCGGACTGGGAATGCAACTCCATCACGACAGCCACGGGTTCTTCCCGTCGGGTGGATGGGGATGGTTCTGGGTCGGCGACCCCGATTGCGGCTCAGGCAAAAACCAGCCAGGCGGCTGGATCTTCAGCGTTCTGCCGTATGTCGAACAGCAACAGCTTTACTCACTCGGCGCGGGCAAGGATCCAATTGGCAAACGCGACGCACTTCGGACCATGGCCGAGACGCCCGTGGGCGCCTTTTCATGCCCCAGCCGGCGGGCAGCACTGGCTTATCCCAGTAACGCGTGGAACTATCCGCTGGTTACCAGAAACGCTTCCTATCCGATCGATACCGGCGGAAAAACCGACTACGCCGCCAACACGGGCGACCTTGACATCGGTCCCGCTTCCGTCCAGTTAGGCCACGGTCCTTACAATCTGGCGGATACTGCTTATTGGGACAAGCTTACTATCCCCGCCTACAACGGCATCTCATATTTGCGTAGCGAAGTCAGCTTCGACGACATCAGCGACGGAACCAGCCAGACGATCATGCTCGGCGAAAAGTACCTCATGCCCGACAATTACTCGACCGGCACGGATCCAGGCGACAACTGGCACCTCTTCCACGGATTCGACAGCGACAGTTTCCGCTGCGGATCACCCGGATCGATCCCCATGCAGGATACTCCGGGTGTGATCGGTTATTTGTGGCAATGGGGAAGCGCCCACCCCGGCGGATGTAATTTCGTCATGGTCGACGGCTCGGTCCGTTCGATTAACTACGATATGGAGTCGGACATCATCGCCGTCTATTGTAACCGTAACGACGGTATGGTCCTCCGCGACCAAGAGTAATAAAATCCCACTACCGGACGTTAATGAATCAAAACCAACTCGTTACATAAAAGTCACAATGAATCCATCATTTAAACATTTTGCCGTTCTTTCAGCTCTGCTAATGCTTGCCGCTATTGCTCCGGCTACAACACCGGCACGGGCGGCGAACGATGATTGCGCAGAAATTAGCATGCCCACCCGCGGGATCTGTGCCCATCGCGGCGCCAGTGATACTCATCCCGAGAACACCCTGGCTGCCTTCCGCGAGGCCATTCGACTCGGCGCCCACCAGATCGAAATGGATGTGCAACTCACCAAAGACGGCCACATGGTTATCATGCACGACCCGACCGTCGACCGCACCACCAATGGCAAGGGACGCGTATCGGACCTGACACTTGCCCAGATCAAAAAGTTAGACGCGGGAGCGAAAAAAAATGCCCGCTTCACCGGCGAGCGAGTGCCTACGCTGCGCGAATCGCTTGAAATAATGCCGTCGAACATCTGGCTCAATCTGCACCTCAAGGGCCACGCCGCGGTAGGCGAAGCCACGGCCCGCGAGGTCATTCGACAAAAGCTCACTCACCAGGCGTTCTTGGCATGCAATCGCGCCGCTACCGACGCGGCACGGCAGGTGAACCCCGATATCCTCATCTGCAATATGGAACGCCAGGGCGGCGACATGGGCAAGTACATCGACGACACAATCGCACGTGAGTGCCAATTCATCCAGCTATTGTGGAAAGTTGCCCCGCCTCAGCAAATGCAAAAGCTCAAAGCTGCCGGTGTTCGCATCAATCTATTCCAAGGTGCCACGGTCAAAGCTTTGGCCAACGCCTATAAGGCCGGTGTGCAATTCCCGCTGGTCGACAACGTCGCAACGGTTATCGAAAAAGCCAAACCATTGGGCATCAAACCACTCGTTCCAGTATACGTCGGACCAGAATATGACAGGGCGGTAAAGTAAATCAATGCGACTCCATCATAACGTAACACCAATGAACCGTTTTACATTCATTGCAATCCTGATTGTCCTTGCCTGCGTCGCACGAACGCGTGCCGATGCGCCAGTTGATGTAGATATGCCCGAGCGCGGCATCAGCGCCCATCGTGGCGCAAAAATCAACCATCCCGAAAACACCCTGGCCGCGTTCCGCGAGGCGATTTGGCTCGGGGCCCAACAGATCGAAATCGATGTAACCAACACCAGCGACGGGCACCTGGTGATCATGCACGACGGGACCATCGATCGCACCACCAATGGCACCGGATCGCCAACCAACTACACCCTTGCACAACTCAAGGCCCTGGACGCCGGCAGTTGGATGGACTCGCGTTTCACAAACGAGCGCATCCCCACGCTTGCCGAAACGCTGGCCATCATGCCCGACAACATCTGGATTAACGTACACATGCGCGGCGGCAACGCCAACGCCTACGCCACGACGATGGAAATCTTCGCCGCCAACCGCCAGCACCAGGCCTTCCTTTCAGTCACCTCCAGCCAGGTGCAAGGCGTCCGCGACGCGGCTGCCGACGCCGGCAAGACGGCCCTCATAAACAACATGCAGGGCCAAAGCCTCAGTTCCTCATATGTCACGGCCACCATCGACGGTGGATTCGACTTTCTGCAGTTGCTCAACACCTCCGGAGCTCTACCGGCAGCGTCTGATATCCAACGCCTCAAAGACGCCGGAGTAGGGATCAACTACTACGGCCTCTCGGGCGCGCTCGACCAAAACCGCTGGGGAACCCTGCGAAACCTGTTTGACGCCGGTATCGAATTTCCGCTAGTCGACGATGCCGTGATCGGCATGGCCATCGCCGAACAGGCCGGCTGTCGTCCCCTCGACCCGCAGTTCCGCACCGGCACGACCCTCGCGTCGCTCGACTTCAATGTAATAGTCAACCCGGGTGCCGAGATCTACTACAACGACTACCATCTGCCCAGCACCGACGCATTGCCCCAAACCGGCCCCCTGCTAAGCCGTGACCGTGAGCTTTACGGTTGGAACGACCTGGTTGAAGTAACCAACGCGACCTACGCCGCCGCCGAGTTAACTCCTTCATCGTCTGAATTTCCTAGCAGCGAGTTCGGCCAAAACGCCTTCCTCGGCGGCCATATCATCGGTAGCCGCTGGATCGAACAAACCATCGACCTGTCCCCTCTTTCCGAATTAGTAGACACCAATGCACTCGATTTCAACCTCTCCGGCTGGTTCGGCGGCCAGTCCGACAAAAACGACTACACGGCCCTTTCAGCCACGTTCATTGCCGCCGACGGTGAAGTACTCGACTCGGCCAGCATCGTTACACTCAACCCGCAAGACTGGGGCAGCGTGACGGGCATGGCTTTCCTGTCGACGGACGGACGAGTTCCGACGGGCACACGAAACATCGAGGTGCGCCTCGCTTTCAACGCTTGCAACTACGATCTTTCCGGCGGTCTGGCCGACAACCTCTCGCTGGTCTTATCCGAAAGCAGCAGCCCTACCAACTCCGTTCCCGAGCCGGCTACCGTGGCACTGCTCGCAAGCGCCGCATTGGCCCTATTATTCATGCGTAAATCACGACGATAGAAAGCAAAGTAGTGGAATTTAACAACGGAACAACATATCGGGTTGACCCTTCATCTCGAACTGTCGGGCATGTAACAATCGCGGCCATTCAACCGCCCGCGCCGACAGGACAGTGCAATTCCGCAGCCATACAGGCGGCCGGTCTGGACCTCTTCGATCAGGCCGTGGGTGTCGGCTCCGATGTCGTCGAGCGTCCGGACATCGTCTGTCTGCCCGAGTACCTCAACTGCATGAATTACTTCAGTGACCACAACGAGGACCGTTTCGGCAGCGAGGCTATCGAGTTACTCGACAATGTTTCTGCCCGCGCCCGCAACGCTCGCTGCAACGTAATCTTGCCCCTGGTTATCGACGACGGGGGAAAACGTTACAACCGTGCCTATGTTATCGACCGTGAAGGCGACCTGGTCGGCCATTTCGACAAAATCCACGTCACCGAAGTTGAACGCGAGCAATTCGGCATTGTCCCCGGCTCCGACTGGCCCGTCTTCGATCTGGATTTCGGTCGCATCGGCATCATGATCTGTTACGATGGTTGCTTCATCGAATCATCGCGAATCCTCGCCCTGCAAGGCGCCCAAATCATTTTCTGGCCATCCTTGCAACGTTCCTACAAGCGAGACCAACTAGAACTTCAAACCCGCTCCCATGCCTACTTCAACTATACGGCAATCGTGCGAAGCAGCTACGGTGGACCAACCTCGCATGACGACGAGAACTGCATGGTCGGATTGAGTTGCATCTGTGCCGCCGACGGCACAATCCTAACGTCCATCGATGGAAAATCCGGCTGGACTGTCGCCCGAGTCGACCTCGACCACCAGCCGCAAGGCGTTCGGACGTTCGGCGGCTTGATTGGCAACCTCCGCGACATGCGTTTCGAAGACCGCTGCCCTGACCAATATGGCCTCATTTCGCAAAAAAGCCATACGCCACAAGTTGTCAAGCGCCGGCAGAACATCGACGCATGAATAGCTCCGCTCAAAAATCACCCGCAAAGCCCACCGCATCGCTCCAATACTGGAAGTGGCGAATTCTGCTTGCCACCATGGCCTGCTATCTGTTCTATTATTGCGGACGCTTCAACCTCGCCATCTGCATGAAGCCCATCAGCGAAGAGTTCGGATGGGATAAAGCCCAGCGCGGCCTCGCTTCGCTCGGCCGCAACCAAAGGAAGAAGGTATCCT
>CAZISU010000305.1:0-6874 GCA_964541935.1 uncultured Planctomycetaceae bacterium
TGGCGTGTTGAACGAAATCATGAGACCCGATTCAGGAAAGCCGGATTCGGTCAAGCTGCCGGTGATCTGCGGGAATAATAATCAACCTCAAAAGTAACCGCTTTAAAATGGAGGGCTTTTAAGCCAAGTAGATTTTTGTAAAGCAAGAACAGAGGGAAAAGTTTTTTCGGACGTGGGAACAGAAAAGAGAGCTTTTAACAATTGAGAGCAGGCACCAGTTTACCATCCATTGGACCCGACTGAGATTTACCACTAGTACACTTTATCACAAGAGGAGACACAAAATGCCTAAAAGCTTTTCGAGTTTTAGAACGAACGGATTGTTTGCACTCGCGTTTGCCGTTGCTTTGGCGGCTGTACTGATTTCGTCCACCACGGCCCTGGCGGAGACGGCCCTTGTTAACGGTTCATTCGAAGCCGACGTGGTAACCAGTGGCAACGTGCTAGCTCAAGTGCCCACGGATTGGCGGCAGACCTGGGGATTTGCTAATACGATCGAAATCTATCGGCCCGTCGCGGGCGATGCCTTCTACGGCCAGATCCCCGACGGAGACCAGGCCGTGCTCTATACGGCTGGCGCAACCCAAGAGCTTCAGCCGGGGGCCGTCGGTTCGGAAGGAACCGGCATTATCATGCAAGAGGGAGTGGATATTTCACTGCTCTTCGATGCGGTTTACTATGGCGATAACGAGGGCGGCAAAATCCAATTCAACGCGTTGGTTGACAACGTCGCCTATAACACACAATTTTTCGTGCCCAACTCAGCCGTCGACGGATTCGGCACCCTTATTTACACATACACTCCCTCGGCCGACGATGCCGACAAAAACCTTAATTTTTGGTGCTACAGCACCTCGGGAACATCGGCTTTCCTAATCGACAATTTCCGTTATGAAGTAGTACCCGAACCGGGCACGCTCGTGCTGTTGGCCAGCATGGGCATTCTGCTACTTTGGCGACGTAAACGCTAAGAACCTCAATCAAAATGTTTCCATGCGCTAACGCAATGCAGTTAGAGCATGGAAGCAATTATACCTTTTCACTTCAGGAGACACGACATGTGCGGAAACTTTTCATACTCTAGATCAAATGGGGTGTTTTTGCTCGCGTTTGCCGTTGCTTTAGCGGCGATATTGATTTCATCCACCACGGGCCTGTCGCAAACGCCCCTCCTTAACGGCTCCTTCGAAGATCCGGTGGTATCCACAGGCAACATGCAGGCGCTTGTGCCCACGGATTGGCGTCAAACGTATGGCAACGATACGATCAACATCTATCGGCCCGGTGCGGGCGATGCCTTCTACGGCCAGATCCCCGACGGAGATCAGGCCGTGTACTATACCGACAGCGGAACCCAAGAGTTGCAGCCTGGTGCTGTTGGTTCGGAAGGAACCGGCATCATCATGGAAGAAGGAGTGGGAATTCGGCTGCTTTTCGATGCGGTATTCTATGGCGAGAACGAGGGCGGCAAAATTCAGTTCAACGCGTTGGTTGATAACGTCGCCTATAACACCCAATTCTTCGTGCCCAACTCAGCGGTCGATGGATTCGGCACCTTTACCTACGAATATACGCCTTCGGCCACCGACGTCGGCAAGGACTTTAGTTTCTGGTGCTACAGCACCTCGGGCACATCCGACTTCCTGGTCGATAATTTCCGCTATGAGACTATGATTCCACAGACCAAGCCCCCCAAGCCCGGCCCGGTTGCCGGTGGGCCGGTTATTCCCGATGGCACCACGCCTTATGCCTGGTATCGCTCGGACGTGGGCGTAACGCCTTACGATGGTGATGCAAATACGATTGCTTGGTGGCAAGATCAGTCGGGCAATTCCCGACACGTCGAATCCTTTGGCGACCCACAAATTACCACTAACGGAAACGATGGTAGCCAAGTAATCACCTTCGACGGCGTCGGCGACACGCTTATCGGTGATGGCGACGCGGCCGAGTGGGGCGAGGCGACGCCCGGTACTGTGTTCGCCGTTTGGAAACGTTCGTCCGCTGAAACGGGAAGCGGTTTCGTCTACGACGCGCACCTGGACGAACAGCGACAGTTTCTTTCCATCAATACGGTATCCGAGGAATTACAAGCCGGTGGTGGTGAATACTCGCTACCTGGCACCTGGATCAACCACCTAACAACCGATACTGCGGATCCGGGAGCCGACGAGTGGTTTGTGACTTCCGTTTCGAGCACCACTGGTGTGACGGACACGTTCCGCATCAACAGTGCTGAAGCCTTCAACGGAGACCTGCTCTCCGGTGGAATGTCTGGTCTGAGGATCGGCAGTTTCGTTCTCGACACACACTTCTGGGAAGGTGATATCGCCGAATTGATCGTATTCGAGGGCGATCTGTCGGCCACCGAGCGGGGAGCGATTGAAGACGAGCTTATGGAGCGATGGGGAGTTGAAGCTATACTGCCTACGATCCCCGGCGATGCCAACAACGATGGCATTGTGAATGCTACCGACGCTGCAACGCTGGCATCCAACTGGATGGCAAGTGACGTCGGCTGGGGCGGAGGCGACTTCAACGATGATGGTGTGGTAGATGATATCGATGCCACTATTCTGGCAACCAATTGGCAAGTATCCGCCGCCGGAGCATCCGTGCCCGAGCCGGGTACGCTCGTGTTGCTGGCAGGAATGGTAATATTGCTATTTTGGCAGCGCAAAAGATAGTAGTTTAACCATCGTGTAATATCCGGGACTCGCGAGCACACCACTCGCGGGTCTCGTCGCCCAAAAGGAGTTAAATATGAAACGGCGCACTTTCAAGGGGTTCACACTCGTTGAATTGCTTGTCGTGATTGCCATTATCGGCATCCTCATCGCGTTGCTCTTGCCGGCCGTGCAGGCAGCACGGGAAGCGGCACGGCGTATGCAATGCACGAACAACCTCAAGCAAATGGGGCTGGGATTGCATAACTACGAGTTGAACAACAAGGTTTTGCCGCCAGGTAACGCCTTTATTCATAGCGCCGGGTGGAGTTGGTCGGCACTAATCCTGCCCTTTTTGGAAGGCACCACCGCCACCACATTATGCAACTTTGATTATGGCTACAATGAAGTCCAGAACTCTGACGCAACCAGGACGTTTTTGCCCGTTTATCAGTGCCCAAGCGCGCCCAAAGGTGAGTTGATATCCTGTTGCATCGGCATTACAGGCAACGCCAATTATACGGCCGAGGAAGACACGGCGGAAACCAGCTACTCGGGTATCTCCACCCACCTTCGGCAGGACTACGCCCGGCCCGACGATTCGGGCGCTCTGCCTTTTCGTACAGCAACCGACCCATGGATCAAAATTGGCGATTTCACAGACGGAACAAGCCATACGATTGCCGTGAGCGAATATCTTCGCAACGATGAAGACCCGGATAAAACTCGCTACCCGTCGTATTGTCCAGGTCAAAATTGCTTCGTCTCCAAATTCTGGTCGTCGGGTAACATGGTCACCACCGGCTGGGGCATCAACAGCCTTACCGACTATTTGAAATCGGCGATCCAGAGCGCGCATCCCGGCGGAGCCAGTTTCCTTTGGGTCGATGGGCACGTCAGTTTTCTGCCCGAAGATATCGATCAGGTCGTATTAGAGCAGGTAACCACCAAAGCAGGAGGTGAAGTCGTTGATGAAATCGATCTGTAGTAAAAACGTAATAGGTTAACCATGTTATGTAACAGGCGAGTCCACCGGCACGCCACTAGAGGCCCCCGTCACGAAAAGGAATGAAATATGAAACGGCGAACTTTTAAGGGATTCACTCTCGTTGAACTGCTTGTTGTGATAGCCATTATCGGCATACTTATCGCGTTGCTCTTGCCGGCTGTGCAAGCGGCACGTGAAGCAGCACGACGCATGCAATGCACCAATAACCTCAAGCAAATGGGGCTGGGACTGCACAACTACGAGTTGAACAACAAGGTTTTCCCGCCGGGCGTCTCCTATATACAACCCGGCGGTTGGAGTTGGTCGGCGCTAATTTTGCCGTTTATGGAAAGCTCTATCGCCACATCTCTTTGTAACTATGATTATGCTTACGCTTCGTCCCAGAATAATGACGCCGCCAGAACCTTGTTGCCGTTCTACCAGTGCCCCAGCGCGCCAAAATGCGAACTGATCTCTGCCACGATCGGCAATACCGGCAATGCTCAATATACTGCGGAGGAAGACGTAGGGGAAACCTGTTATTCCGGCATCGCCACGCACCTGCGTCTGAATTACGCCCGCTGGGACAGTTCTTTCAACCTGCCTTCAGGCTACGATTCCAGTGCCCTGCCTTTTCGGCCAGCGGACACCTCCTGGGTCAAGATCGGCGATTTCACGGATGGAACCAGCCATACTGTTGTCGTGAGCGAATACCTGCGCAACGATGACGACCCAGACAAAACCCGAAACCCGGCATATTGTCCGAACCAAAAATGCTTCGTTTCTAAATTTTGGCCGTCGGAGAACATAGTCACCACCGGCTATGGCATTAACAGTCTTACCGACTATCTGAAATCGGCTATCCAGAGTGCGCATCCCGCTGGAGCCAGCTTCCTCTGGGTAGACGGGCATGTCAGTTTTTTGCCCGAGGATATTGATCAGTTAGTGTTGGAGCAAATAACGACTAAAGCTGGAGGAGAGACCATTGATGAACTTGATTTGTAGTGAAAGCCGATTATTACTTTACAGCCTTTGCATGGCGTTATTTTGCCTGGCTGTGTCCGGCTGCGGTGGCTCCACAACGAAAGTTGTTCACGGCACAGTAACCTGTGGCGGGCAAAAGGCCACGGACGGCGACGTCTGTTTTGTGCCGGTCGAAGGTACGGGCGGACCGGTCAGTTCCGGCTTGATCGTCGATGGCGAGTACCGCATAGAGGCCCGTGGCGGAGTACCTGTCGGTAAGCACCGCGTCGAGGTTAGGGCAAGCAAAAATACCGGTCGAAAATCCGTTGCTGCTGGCAGATCGCCAGGCGAACGGGTCATGACCGACGAAGTCATTTCCATCAGCCCCATGGCATATGAGGGCAAACAATCGCCACTGATCGTCGAGGTGACTTCCAGTGGCGATGGCCGTATCGACATTGAAATTCCGGGGCGGAAATAAACCTCGTAGGGTGCGTCCGCGACGCACCACATTCGTTCTAAAGAAGAATCTATAGAAAGAAACCTTTAACCATGGCCACTCCTTTACGCAAATATGCATCCCGACGGGAATTTCTTGGCATGTCGACGACTGGCATTGCTGCCGCCGCGCTGTCCGCAGACCTCAGCATCGCTCGTTCGGCTCATGCCGCCGGCAACGAGACTGTGAAAATCGCATTGGTCGGTTGTGGCGGACGCGGTACTGGCGCGTGCAAGCAGTCGCTATGCACCAAGTCCGGTCCGGTCAAGCTGGTCGCCATGGCTGATCTTTTTCCCGATCGCTTGGAACGCAGCCTCAAGGCACTGAAGACAATTGACGAGATCAAGGACCGTATCGACGTGCCCGACGAGCGCAAGTTCTACGGCTTCGACGCCTTTCAAAAAGCCATCGATTGCGCCGATCTAGTGCTGTTAACCACGCCACCGGCTTTCCGGCCCGCACAATATGCGGCTGCTGTTAAAGCTGGCAAGCATGTTTTCATGGAAAAACCCTGCTGTGTCGACGCACCCGGCTTCCGCAGCCTTTTGGAGATGAACAAGATCGCCCAGGAGAAAGGCCTTTCGGTGGGTGTGGGAATGCAACGCCGTCATCAGAACAACTACATCGAAGGTGTCAAACGAATCCAAGACGGCGCGGTGGGTGATATTCAGTACCTGCGGACGTATTTCAATATGCATGCCGGTATAGACAACTCTCGCCGTCCCGACACCATTTCAGAAATGGAATACCAGCTCCGCCGCTGGGGATATTTTTGCTGGCTCTCGGGCGACCACTTGGTCGAACAGGCGGTCCACGAAATCGACATCGCCAACTGGATCATGGACGGCCACCCGCATCAGGCCAACGGCATGGGCGGACGGCAGGTTCGCACCGGCCGTGGCAACGGTGACATCTACGACCACCACTTCATCGAGTATGAATACGCCGACGGTATCCGCCACTATTGTCAGGCACGGCAGATTGGCGGCACCTGGATGCACATTTCCGACAACGTCCGCGGCACCAAGGGTGAATATACGCTGGGCACGGGGCCTTATGGCATGGGCGGCACGGGCTACGGCGCCGACGCCGTGCGGGCCAGACGGCCTAAAAAATACAAGGGCAACGATTCCTACCAGCAAGAACACAACGATCTGGCCGCCAGCATCCGCGGCAAGGGACCCAAACTGTTTGCCGGAGGATACGGAGCCACCAGCAGCATGACGGCCGTTTTGGGACGTATGGCCACCTACTCGGGCAAAGTGGTAACCTGGGACCAAGCCGTCAAGTCGGAACTGTCCTTGATGCCCGAAAAACTGGCACTCGACGCCACTCCGCCCACGACCTCCAACGCCGAAGGCTACTACCCAATCGCCATGCCCGGAATAACCAAGGCGTTTTAGAATCTTGGAACACAACTTCTGCGCAAATCGTGCACATATTTATAAGTTCTTTTGTATTGCGGGCCCACCCGCGCTAGGAACATTCGCAGGCCGGGTCGTGTCCGGCAATGGTTGTACAAGTCTCACTCCTCAAACCTCATGCCTCAAAAATCATGACACACCACACTCTCTACAAATCATTCGCTTTCAGTTTATTATTTGTTCTGGCGGTCTCTACGGCTTGGGCCGAAAACCCCGCTTCGTCGACCAAACCGATTGACATCGGTTCGCGCCGCGAGTTGATGGTCGACGATTATCTTGTCGACCGCTTCGAAGACGGCACGCGGCTCGAACTGCATCACCCCACGGCTCGAGA
>CAZISU010000306.1:0-6872 GCA_964541935.1 uncultured Planctomycetaceae bacterium
GAACTATAGCCGAAAACAGTAATTCAGGAAACAATAGTTTTACGAGTTCTAAGCAACTACTATAACCCGCTCTGTTCACCGCCATGGGATCTTGGGAACCCCGGAGACCTGAAGGATTTCAGCCGTAAAATCACAGAAGTTCGTAAGAATCCACCACGCGATAAGGCAATAGGTTGGCTTCTGGACGACCCGGCATACGCTCCGATGCCGGAAGTCGAGTTGCTGCCGGGTATCGAAGAAGGCATTCAACAGATACTTTCACGGTATCATGAGCAGGAAGCAGTAGCCGCGCAGCAGGTGACTACTCAGCCGGACATTCCAAAAGTAGAGATCGGTAAACGGGCCGCTGAGCTTAATTTTCTCTGTCAACCTACGGGATTATTGGGGGAAATATGCGCCTGGATCAATTCAACTGCAATTCGGCCACAGCCTTTTCTGACGCTAGCATGTGTCCTCACGTTCTGCGGTGCCTTGTTCGGTCGCAAGATACGCGATTACCTTGATGCTCGCACGAACGTTTACTGCATGGGGATCGCGGATTCGAGTAGTGGCAAAAATCACGCGCCTAAGCAGATCCGGCGGCTGTGTGAAGCTTCTGGGTGCGTTGACCTGTTAGGTGGCGATGATGTGGCCAGCGACTCGGCAGTGGAAAAGACACTGTCCGAGCATCCTGCAACGTTGTATTTGTGGGACGAGATCGGCCACATGATTACATGCATGAAACACGGTGCCAACAGTCATAAGGCGGGTGTTGTAACTTTGCTGATGAAACTGTATAGCTCGGCAGGTTCCGTCTATAAGAGCAAGGAGTATTCCACCCAAGATGATCGAACAATCAGCCAACCATGCTGCTGTCTATATGGAATGAGTACACCAGATCGTTTTGCCGAGGGAATTGATCCGGCAGAGATGCGTGACGGTTGGTTGGGGCGTTGCCTTGTGTTTCTCACAAGAGGCAAGCGTCCGAAGAAGGAACGCAATAACGCTACCGCCCCGGTCCCGGATCGTATTTCGCAAGCCGTAATAGAATGGCAAAACCGCGTGATTCCAGTGGGTCCGGAGAACGAGCTAAGCACCTATGTGACATGCGTAAACGGTGTGGCAATTCCAGCCGCGCCAAAACAAATAGATGTATCGGCTGACCCTGAAGCTGAGCAGTTATTTATCAGCTTTAATGATGAAGCCGAAAACGAAGGCGAAAAAGAACCAGCCATGGACTGCCTCTGGGCTAAGGCCGAGGAAAACGCTCGTAAGATTGCCTTAATAGTTGCCGCCAGCGAGAACTACGCTGAACCCCGCATCACGCTCAGTGTCGCTGATTATTCTGTGCGTCTTATCCGTTATCTACTCCACGACTTCTCGGATATGGTGTTGCCAAATATTACGAGCAGTAAAACAGAGAAGGAAAAACTAAAAATCATCAATGTGATTGCCAGTAGCAGTATTAATGGGATCACAAAAAGCGAGATTACGCGAAAAGCTCAGTGGACAGATGCACGCCAACGCAACTCGTATATTGCAGATCTTGTAGAAGCGGACGAAATAGTCATGAAACCTACCTCCGGCAATAAAGGCTCTAGATTTTGGACCACCGAAAACTACAATGCTTATGTAAGTCAGCAACAGCCGGAAGCGTGATAGGCTATCTTGGTACAACAAGATCATGGAATTTCCCCATCGAATAGCCAGTCGTGGACGACATCGGCCACGGCCTTGAGCCGTTCGAGTTCTTTTAGATTCATTTGCGAGTATATGCGACGTTGCAGTGACTTCCTGGCTTGGCCGTGGATCGTTCCTGATGTGTGCCCCATAGTCAGGTCGACCATCTGCGTATCAGTCACGAAGTCCATGAGCGTGCCGTAGGTATGACGGAGAGAACCAAGGCTAGCGCCCTTGGGACGGTTGCCTACCTTTTCAATAAGAGCATCGAACATACGCGACAGGCTCTTGCCGCTGCTCACTCGCGTATATGGCTTGCCGTTTTGTGCCAGCAGAATATTATTACTTTCCGAGTGAGGTCTATAGCAGGCTGTGTACTCTTCTATCGCTGCTATGGTCTCAGGCCACAACGCCGCCATACGCCTACGACGTGTCTTAACCCGCCGAAAATCATGGTAAGGCACCGGAGAGTCCAGGTGCATGTGTCGGTAAGTAATAGATTCCGTGTCGCCGGGGTAAAAGGCGCAATTGATCCCCATTAGGATAGCTACCTTCATTTTCGCGTCCGCAATCTTGAGGGCATCCAGGATAAGCGCGCGCTCGAAAAAGCGGACCGCACCAGCCTCTTCTTGTTCCGCCTCTATTTCCGTAATGGAAGGGGCAACGAAGCGGGGTCCGAAGTTAATTGCATCGTCATATAGCCCCATCTTCTTCCCCCAATTAAACGTGGCCTTAATCGCCATAATCACGTTTTTTTGAGTGCGAAGCCTTCGGCCAGAGTCTTCCAGATATTGTAAGACAGTAGAAAAATGTAGGGGTGACAGGCTACAGATCGGCATATAGCTAACACCGGCCTCCCGTAGTGACTTCCCAGCGGCCCGGTATTCCTTGAGGGATGCAGGAGAAAGCTTCCCGGCAGCCACGCGACCAGCTATGTCCTTGATATGCTCATCACAGAGTTCCTCGACAGTAATACCGCCGTTAAGCATTGGCGGCTCTTGGCCGGCCAGGAGGTAGTCTTTTTCACGAAGCCATAGTGAAATCGCACCGTCTGGATCTGAAAGCAACCCAAAGTAATAAACCTTGCCCCGCACTTTTTTAGACCACTGCCCGTTTGGATTTACCGTAAGAGGAAAATCTGGATGTCTTAGTTTCCACTCTCGATACTTTTCGACTAGTCCCGCCACTTTCTTCTGCTCCTCTGACATTTTTGCCTCCCTCCAAAACGTACCTTTTAAAAGTCTAGTTATCAAGTCGCTGTTATTCCGCGTCAGCGGGGGTAACGAAGGCTATTATAGGTATTCTGCAGAAGGTGGAAAGAGGCTCGGGATATCGTAGCGGGTATCGGCAAGATTGCCTTAACTTAATAATTTGACGTAAGTCCATAAAGAAAGCCGACTTACGTCGGCTTTCATAAGCGGATGGGGAGGGATTTGAACCCACGGTACCCGCAAGGGTACAGCAGTTTTCAAGACTGCCGCCTTCGACCACTCGGCCACCCATCCGGTTTTTGTTAAGTCCTTACTGATAAGGGCTTTACAGTTTTGGCCCTTTCGGGCTTTCTGTGGGTGTTTGCTCTGTTGACACCCGTTCTGACACCCGGTAAGCTATCTGGCATAGGAAAATAACCATCAAGCCTACACGAGGTGTCGACATGACCAAGTCTACCACTTCAACTAAGACTACAAAAGCGGGGCGACCGTACCCAGGTTTTCCTCTCTGGATTCATTCATCAGGCAGGTGGTGTAAAAAGGTCAAGCAGAAGCATTATTATTTTGGGTATGTTGCCGATGACCCAAATGGCAATAAAGCCCTGGAACTATGGTTGACCGATAAAGACGACCTCTTAGCTGGTCGAGTTCCCAACCGGGTGACAGGCGGGCTGACGATTGCCGATCTTTGCAATAGCTTCCTCACCCACAAAGACCTGCTTGTCCAGTCTGGTGAATTGACGCAGCGGACCCACGACCGATACCAGGACAACTGCCGTCGGGTGGTAGAAAAGTTTGGCAAGCATCGAGGTGTCAATAGTTTGCAGACTGCCGACTTCCAGCAACTTCGCGCGTCGATGGCAAGGAGTTTAGGGGCCATCGCTCTATCCAATGAAATACAGATGACCCGCAGCCTTTTCCGCTATGGCTATGAGGCCGGCCTACTTGACGTGCCGCTTCGCTTTGGTCCCGGGTTCAAGAAGCCATCAGCAAAGACTATCCGCATGACCAGGGCAGCCAAGGGGCCAAAGATGTTCTCGGTCGAGGAAGTCCGCGCCCTGCTCAAGGAAGCAACTCCCAACCTCACGGCTATGGTGTTGCTGGCCCTGAATGCGGGGCTTGGCAACACGGACGTGGGCATGTTGCCCATCAGTGCCATCAACATGGGAACTGGCTGGCTGGACTACCCACGGACCAAGACGGGTATTCAACGACGGGTGCCACTTTGGTCTGAGACAATAAAGGCCGTGCATGACGCAATGGCTGTTCGTGCGGAGCCCATCGACCCCGACGATGTGAAGTTCGTATTCATCGGCAAGCGTGGGCAGAACTACATCGGCAAGGCCAAGGGGTATCGCGTGACAGCCGAATTTACGCGAGTTGCGAAGAGGGCAGGCTTAGACGGGAGAACGTTCTACGACCTTAGACGCACATTCCAGACCATTGCCGAGGGGGCCCACGACCTAGTGGCCGTGCAGAGCATCATGGGGCACGCGCCTTCGTCCGGCGACATGTCAGCCATCTATCGACAGAAGATCGAAGACCAACGCCTCCAGGCCGTTGTCGATTACGTCCACGACTGGCTGTTCAATAAGCCGAAACCACGCTAAAATACGACACACACGCGGCTAGCTCGACGGAGCGAACCGCCGGAACCCTACCGGCTTGCCGCGATGTTTTTATTAGGGTGATTCGCGAGGGATGAATCATGACCAAGTTGACCAAAGCTGAAAGCGCGATTCTCGACAATGCCGAGCGATTTAAACGTGAGTTATGGGGCGCTCTCGATTACGTGGAATCTAATGGCAGAGCGGGCAGTCTTGATGACTTGTATACAATTACAAGTGTGCTGTTCTCGAATCTAACAGCGAAGTTTCCAAGTCTCGACTTTTCTAAGATTCTCGATCTTTACGAGGCGTTCAAGAATTATCGTCGTCACAAGCTGAGTAAGGAAGAACTTAGGCCCATGGCTGACGTGGCCGTCATACTGGTCAACTCGACTGTTAAACAGATAATTGATAAAAACCGCATCGGCAAAGAAGGCGGTGACAGCGAACAAACCGTCAATGACCGCATGATGACTATCTTTGTAAAGGACAAGCGGTGTATGGAATGGACGCAGCGTGAATGGGCCGACAAGCTCGGAGTATCGGCCCCGGCAATCGCTCAGACCAAAGCGTGGGATGCGGTTAAGGTCGAACGGGCAAGACGCAAAGAGGCACTCAAAAAAGGCGGGTATTCAGCGCTAAGTTAGCGCTTGCCAATAATCTCAAAATCTTTTTTAGCGGTATTCTTCGAGGGATACCGCTTTTTTCATGCGCTAAGTTGGGCGTTTTGCTTAGCGCTAAGCTTAGCGCCACGGGTATGAGTAGAGGCCTTGATAGTTGACAGTAAGGCCACAACCCGTGGAAGAGAATAATGAAAACGACAAAACAGAGCGATTGTGCCACTGTTTGGTTTGCCATCCTAGAGCGAGCGATCAACCTAGGTGACACCGAGCGGGAGGCTGAAGCACGGCTGAAGCTAAAGGAGCTTGGGGTTGAGGTGAAGTTTCCTGCAATTAGTGGAGGGTCTACTACATGACCATCCTCCGCCGGAAATACACCCCGCCACAATTAGCGGCGGAATACGGAATCAGCCCCGACAAGGTCGTCGCCTGGATCATAAGTGGCGAATTGAAAGCGATCGACGCTTCATCTAATCGCGGTTCACCACGGCCCAGGTATCTGATCGACCGAGCCGACATCGAGGCTTTCGAGCAAGCCCGCGCTGTCAATCCGCCGACGCCGAAAATTAAACGTCGCCGTCGCCGACGTGACACTGAAGTCAAACAGTATTTTTAAGCCGAGACAACCAAAGGGGCAATAACCCGTTTTTTTATCTTTACGCAGGAGTGTTTTTAATGACACAACAAGAGAAAACTATCGACCTAACACCAAAGATCACCGACGAAGATGTGCCGGCGATCGCGGACCCGTGGACCGGTAATGTGTTTTTCGAAACGGTGGTGCTTTACCACGTTTTCAACAAGTGGTTTGATCGCTGGCCCGCAAGTGATCGCGGTACGCTAGTTGAAGTGCTGCGGGACATGGCCGACAGCCTGGAAGAGCAAAGGGGCTTTGTACCAACAGGAGAAGACATAATGGACATGCGAGAATGCGTGTCCGAGTTCGCCAGCATCCGTCGCATGATGCGATGCAATCTCCGACTTGCCCAGGCACTCGATAAGTTCGATGCAGAGCAGGAGGACGGAAAGTGAGTTTCGAAATATCCACATTCGGCGAACTTAAAGACGGCCAACGACTGGTCGAAGTCAATGGCGACGACGCGCCGTTTTCACTCCATTTCACGGTTGGGCCGGAACACACTAAAACGCTCGACGCTTTCCGTCAACGGGCGAAAGAGGCAACGGACTTTGATCTGACGGAGCCCGAAGACGACTTCGCGGCCATGCTTTACCGAGCCTTCGAGGACGGCGAATTGGAAAGAAAGCTAACGTCCGAGTATATCGAGCAATTGCAGCAAATTAAATGAGCGATGCTCAAGAATCAGGAGCGGCCCGCGTGACTACCATCACGCGAGCCGCATTTACAAGGATGTTTCACAAATGAATTCTACAAAAAGCTATACGACTTGTCAACCAAAACCCCGGCGAGTTGTACTTCGCACAACCGACAAACCAAAACCGGAACCGCGAGAAAACCTCGTTCCCATTATTATCGAAGTATCCGCTGACGGGTGGATTCAAGTCTATGGGCCGGCACAAGTCCGCCCGGTGATTTTCAATCGGCTGGTTGCATCGCAACCCGAGGAAGCTGATCTAGTCGACGAGTTTCATGAATTAGACCTACCGCGAAACTACCGGCAGTTCTACTTCCCCAAGTATCTATTGAAAACCCATTTCATTGATCGTCGAACCGTTGATAAGGAAACCCGACGGCGGGAACGGCTGGCATTGCACGACCTCTACCGGGAGGTGGCTGGGGACGCATGGAAGAAAGG
>CAZISU010000307.1:0-6854 GCA_964541935.1 uncultured Planctomycetaceae bacterium
GTTGTGATCGGTGGTCACGTTCACGAGGAACTCTTCATCGGCGGTCACATCCGTACCGCTCGCCGAAAGTTCGAACAGGCGGGCGTAAACGTTACTTTCGTTATCGTCGTCACCGTCCTGGCCGAACGAGGTCCAGGTAGCCACAAAGTTGCCCTCAGCGTCCATCGCTACCATGGGGAAGCTCTGGTCGCCCTCGGTAGTCTCGTTGACGCGGAACTCGCCCGAGTCGCCATCGATTGCGGTGCTGACGGTGATCTTCAATTGAGTGTCGTCGAGCTTGATGCCGTCATCATCCGATTGGATCATGATCTCGGGCAAGTCGGCCTGGCCGGCTTCGCCGATGAAGGTGATTTGCAGGTCGGTCGAGTTGAGCCACTGCACCTGTACGCTCGCGCCAAGCTCGGCCATGGCGTCTTTAACGGCGTTTGTTAGATTGATCGCAGCGTTGGGATCTTCGTTGCCGTGATAGGTAATCGTCGACGACATGTTCGGGAAATCATCGTTCCCATCCCAATACAGCTCGAAAGTGCCGTCCGGGTCGTTCATGAAGCTGAGAACTTGCGTCTCGTTTTCTACTCCCAAGACGTTGCCGTCGCGGTCGAAGCGCTTGGCATAAATCTCGGTTCCGTTGCCGTCCTGGCCTTCGCTTTGCCAAGTGATAACAAAATCACCATCGATATCCATGGCCGTGGTAGAGAACCGCTGGTCGAATTCCGTCACAGAATTGGCCCGGAACACGCCGTCGGCTGAACCCTGGGTGGTGGTCTCGGACAGAATGTTGGTGGTTTCCGACGCACTCGTGATGCCGCCGGTAACAACAACGTCACCCACCGTGACATCATCTTGTTCACCTGAGTTATTGAACGTTATCGCCATTTGCTGCGTACCGCTGCCCGTAGAATCGGCATCGGTGACCGTGACATTCGCGCCCCAAGTGTTCAACTGGGCCTGAACGTCGGTTTTCAGTGTCTCCCAAGAGTCAGTCGTGTTGCTGTCGTAAGTGATTGTAGCAGTGTTGGCGCCCCAGCCGAGCGCGAAGGTAGCCGTTACGCCTACTTCGAAGTCGATGAGACTCAGTGAGGAAACTTCGTTGGCCTCGCCCAGCGGGTTGCCTTGCTCGTCGTAGCGGCGGAACCAAACGTCCCAATCGCCTTCCACCAACGGATCACTGCTAATGCTCTTGGCCGACCAGGTCACCACGAAATCGCCGTCGCCGTCGCGGGCAACTGAAGCGTAGGTCGCCGTAGTAACGTCGAAGCGATCTTCATTGGCTGCTGCATCCGTGACGCTGAATTCCACCATATCGAAGGCAGGATCAGCTTGATCTTCGGTGTCGCCGTAATAGCCCACCATCCGATTGTCCAATGCGTCCTTGGTCCACTTGGCGCTATACAGCCGGGCCGAGATGCCCTTCGTATCGCCAGCATCTGCATTCGGGTTTCCAGAGGCATCTTTGTCCGGAACCGTATTCGTCCAAACCACGACGTAATCGCCGTCCGCGTCGTCCGCAACGGACTGCGGGCTGTTGGGGAAGTTGTCCTTATCCATGTCGCGATCGAGGAAGTCTTGATCGTCGGCTTTAGTCGCATCGTCGCCATTTATGCCGTTATCCGGGTTGACGCGAATCTCGGCCGTCGAGATTGCAATCTCGAAATCGCGGCTGGTGTCGCCGCCGTTGGGCAGGTAGCCGGTGTAGTTCAACGGGTTGAGAACGACATCGCGGAGACCCGAGTGGCCCTCGACCTCGGTGGTCGACGGATCGTCCTGAACCGGTGCGCGGGCCACGATCGTGTAGTCGCCTTCCGGCAGCGGGCCGTTGTCGTCGAGAATCAAGATGGCTTCCCATCGGTTCGACGGTACGGCGCTCAGCTCGTAGTTCAAGCCGGAATCCAGCGGATCTACCTTGCCGGCCAGATCGGCCGCTCGGCTCATGCCGAAGTCAACATGCACAACAGCGTTGGGAATTTCCTCGCCGTCGCGATAAAGAACGAAGTTCTTCGGGTTCAAAATACTGTCTTGATTGACATCGGGATCAACCGCCAACATTTCCTCGTCGAACGTCAACACCATATAACGCGGGTTGCCTTCCATGACTTCATCATGTCCGACACCGTTGCCGAGTGAGTCGTGCATGTCGACCAGACGCGGCCCGGCCGTGTCGGTGCGCTCGTCGAATTCGCGGAAGTAGATGTTCTGGTTGTTGTAGCTCGACTCGCTGGCAAAGTACCAGTTGTAGTATTCGTCGTTGCCCTGTTCGTTCTGCGTCCAGGCAGTGACAAAGTCGCCGTCCGGCTGCATTCCCATCGAAGCGTCGATCTGGGCGGTTCCGGGGTCCGCATCCATCATTTGGTTAATGATGGGTGGCGGGGCCGGCACGTCAAGGATCATCAAATCGTTACCGTCGGGAGCCAGCGAAACGCTGAACTCGGAGTCGTGCCCTTCACCCTGGAATACTACCTCGACGATATAGTGGTCGGTGTTGGTATCCAGGCCCAAGTCCCAACTCGTGCCTTCGCGGGAGAACAGTTCTTGATCGCTAATGATACGGACATCGACCGGTCCTTCGTATTCGTCCCACTGCCAGTACACTCCGGTTCGGATGGCACCACGCAGGGCCTCTTCGATGGCCTCGCGGGTATCCTCTTCGATCAATACGGGCGGATCGCCGTCCGTCCAAACGGGGGTAATGGTGATATCTTCATAATCCGCGACCGAATCTCGCCACAGCCTTATCGTGAACGAACCGCTCGTTACGGCTTGCACGAAGGAAATATAGTGCCGCGAGTTGCGACCGTCGCGATCATTATTGATGATGCTGTCGCTGTTGAGAATGTTTAACGGATCGCTGTTGTAGTAGGCGTCCCAACGCGAGAACATCACGCCGTTGGCTTCGCCGCGGAGCAGGTTGAGTGTTTGTTCGAGTTCCGCTCGCAACATACCGAGTTCGTAATCGGAAGCTCCGCCGTTTTTGGCGTTTATCATTCGCTGTTCGATTTCGGTGTCGATATCATACCAGCGGCTCGTATCGGAAACGTCCGGGCCATAGCCATCATAAGTAATGACCAGATCGCCGTCGGCGTCCAGACCGGCCTGCGGGCCGGACTGCGTCAACGGCCACGCGGGCGTGTTCGACACGGCGCCCGTATTGGCGCTGTTTGCTCGGAAAGTTTCTTTCAATACCGCGCCACTGACGTCACCATTGCTGTTGTACAGCTCATACAATATCGCACGGACACCACTCGACTCTCTGCCGATGCTGTCGTTATCCATGTCTTGATAGGTGTGGTGATGCCAAGCGATCACGAAGTTATTGTTGGCATCCCAATCGGCCGTCGTTTGACTGGCCGAGAAAGCTATGCCACCCACGCCGGTTTGATTAATTAGAACTGCGCCATCGGGACTGTAAACCTCGAAGTAGATCGGCGAGTAGCCCTGCCAGGTTTCGCTCCAGGTGATGACGAAGTGGCCGTCGGCGCTTAGCGAAACGGCCGGTTCAACATGCTCGTTGGTGTTGTAGGTATTCACCAGGAACTCGTTGCCGCTACGCTGTCCGTGCCGGTCGAATTGTTGCGCGGTTATGCCGTTGAAGAAGCTGACTTCCTGTCCTTCGCTTTCCCAAACGATCACGAAGTTACCTTCCTCGTCCATGCCTACGTCCGGCTTGCTCTGGACGCCGGTGGTGAACTCGTTGACCTGGAACTGATCGCCGCCGCGTACGCCATCGGTTACCCACTGGTTGAGTTCCAAGTCGGCAATCTGATTCGGGGTTACCGAAGCACCCATGGCCGAGAAACGTCGGGCGAAAATGTCAGTTACGCTACCTCGATTACCGGGAGCGTCCTTGACTTCGCTCTGCCAGGTGATGACAAAGTCGCCGTCGGCGTCCATGGCCACCGTGGCATGGGTTTGGTGGAACTTGTCCTGTGAAGGCGTATAGGGATCGTCCTCTTCGATATCGTTGACGCGGAACTCGGAACTGCTTTCCTTGATCGTGGTCACGGTTCCGGCTGCAAGTGGATCGTTGTCTTCGTCGACGACATCGATAACCGTCATCTCAGGATGATTGATCTTGCCCGATTCGCCCACGAATGTAATGTCAAACGTCCGCAATCCTTCCGGATCGTCTACCGTGCGAACCGACGTGACCGAAATTTCGGGCACGTTCGAGCTTAGAGTTATGGGATTGAAGTACGGGCCGCCGCCGTTGAAGTACACGGGTTCACCGTTGTCGTCATAGCCCTGGAAATAGACCGGCGCAACGTCCGTATACGTCGTGTGCTGCATGAAGTGCTGTTCGATCGCATAGGCCGTCGCGTTTGGATCGTCGGGCGACACGGGAATGTTTACCACAACGCCCGGATCGCGAACCGGCGTGACTATCGTGGCCGGATAGAAGCCCTCGGCGTATTCTGCGTCCACGGCAGCGATCAGGCCTAGATCCTCGCCACCCGATGCATCGCCGAAGTGTACTTCGAATTCGCCGGGTCCAATAATCTTGATGGTCAGATCGGACAATCTGCCGTTACTGCCGTCGAGCGAACGAAGTCCATCACGCAAACGCTCCGCCGACCCCTCAAGGTCAGTTTCATCGTAAACTACGTCTTTTACGACTTCGCTGCCTTCGATAATATTGTTACCGTTTGCATCGAAACCGTACGTAATCGATCCCAAGATTGGTTCATCGAGTTCGTTGCTGGGAGCATTGGTCGCCGAGATCGAAATCTTCTGAATCTCGTTACCGTTGTAATTCATCGAGAAATGTGCCAGTGTGGCATCATCGGCATTGTCGAGCACACCCGCCGGCAACACGATCCGCTGCATCTCGTCGGTGAAATAGCGAGCGTAAATATTTGCATCGCCAATGGGATAACCGGTTTCTGGGTCGATAAGCGCATCGCCTGTAGCAGGATCGATCACCTCGTCGTAACGAGTCCAGGTAACCACGAAATCGCCATCGTTGTCGCTAGCCAGTGACTTGCCGGCAACCGTGTACTGCGTGCCTGCATACGACTCGTTCACCATGACCTGATGTACGTTGGGTATGACATGGTCTTCGTCGAATTCCGTGACAACCGGATTACCGTCGTTTGGATCGTCGTAATCCGGCACGTCTTCGATTTCCGTGCGGATGCGGAACTGGTGCACGAAATAATCGCCCGCGTAACCGTCGTAGTTGCCGTCCAGGGCGTTGCCCCAGATGTCTTCGACGTCGTCGCTGAGATACAGCGTGTAGAGCCCGTCGGGCAAGGGCTGCAAGCCCGGCTGCGACGAATCGAAGTCGAACGTAAGCGTGGCCTCGTATTTGCCGGTGGCGGGATTCAACTCGATCGTGACATTGGATACGCCGTCAACAATAACTTGACCAGTGACAATCTTGCCCTGAATGTAATCGTTTTCGCTTTGCAGATACCAGTTGTGCGGGTTGAGGATACTATGAGCACCGTTCGCGCCATAGTCGACATTCATTTCCTCGCCCAAGATCACCACGAATTGTGTGACCTCTTCGTCCAACTCGCCGCCGTTGGGGACCGGTTCGAGTCCGACCGGGCCCACGTTCAACACATCGGTAACCGTCGGGCCGGCTTTGTCTTCTTGCTCGGGGAATTGACGCGAGTAAATACCCTGATCGTCGTCCGCAACCATTTGGTCGTTAACCAAGTCGTAAGTCTCACCGTAACCGCTCCACACGATCACATAGTCGCCCGTGTCGTCCATGGCCACGCCGGGGAAGCGTTGGTCGTTATCCGTAGTGGCGTTGATGCGCTCTTCCACGCCAATCTCGCCGTTGGGAGCGTCCGGATCCTGGGCGCCAAGCTTGTCGGTACTGAGGTATGCCTGGGCATAGACGCCGAAGTTTTCCGGAATGTTGGGCCGACCCGACTGCGGGCCAGGTCGATCTTGGAAACTTTCCCAAGTGATAACGAAATCGCCGTCGGCATCCATCGCGATTTGCGAATGCTGTTGCGTGCCGCTGGTGAAACTGTTGACGAGGAATTCACCGGCGAGAACTGCCGGAGTTGCCGGAACCACTGGGTCGGCATCTGGATCGCCGGGGTCAGCCGGAGTAATAACACTTCCGGTCGGACTACCATACTGGTTGTAGCGTCGTGCCATGATGTCTTGAGCGCCATCGGCGCCGACTTCCGGACCGATGCTGCCGATCGCTTCGTTGAAGCTTGTCCACGTGACCACGAAGTCGCCGTTGGCGTCCATGGCCACACTCGACCACTTCTGGATGTGCTCGGTAGTCTGGTTGACGAGGAACTCGGAGCCGGGCCACACGATCGTGTTCGGGGTCGTGCCCGACAATACATCAGAGTACCACCAGTAGTCAGAAACCGAACCGGAGTATGTCGAGTACAACTTGCCGTAGACGTTGCTCTCGTTGTCATCGTCGCCGCCTTGTCCATACGACGTCCAAGTGATCACGAAGTCGCCGCCGTCGTCCATCGCCACCGACGGGAATAGTTGGTCGTTTTCGGTGGTAGTGTTTACGCGGAACTCGCCTGAGGAGCCGGTAACCGACTTGCTCGGAACGATCTCTGCGTTATAGCCACCGGGATAGACACCGCCTGTCAATAGCGGGATGACCTGCAGCAGTTCCAAGTCGTCTTGGCCGCCTTCGCCGAGGAAAGTGATTCGCAATTCGGTGGGAATGATCGGCTCGTCGTTCTCGTCGGTCTGCCAAGTAGTCTGGTTTGTTCCCCAGTAATACGGTTGCCAGGCGATATTCTCGGTTGCCCAGTCTACCGGGGTAACCCACTCGACCTGTACGGCTAAGCCGATAGTTGCCAACTGCGTCTTGACGGCCTCGGCCAAATCGAGTGCATCTTGTGGCGTTTGGATTCCACCCG
>CAZISU010000308.1:0-6849 GCA_964541935.1 uncultured Planctomycetaceae bacterium
AATCAAACGTTCGTTGCACGACGGCGGTATCCGCGTGCCAATGATCGCCCGCTGGCCCGGCCATATCAAAGCCGACACGACCAGCGACCTGCCCTGTGCGTTTTGGGACTTTCTGCCCACGGCGGCCGATTTGGCTAATGCCGATCAGGTCGAGCACAGCGATGGCATTTCTATCGTGCCCACGCTTTTGGGAAAACCGAAACAGCAGCGGCACGAGTTTATGTACTGGGAGTTCCACGAAGGCGGTGGCTCCTGTCAGGCGGTACGGATGGGGCATTGGAAGGCCGTGCGTAAGCGGTTGGGCACGCCGCTGGAGCTTTACGACCTGCGCGTCGACATCGGTGAACAGAACAACGTGTCCGATAATAATCCCGCCGTGGTGGCGAAAATCGAAGCCTATTTGAAAACAGCGCGCACGCCGTCGGAAAACTGGCCGTTGCGGCAGTGTAAGCAGCGGAAGAAGTGACGCTTTATACCGCCGCTCAAACGATGATATCCGTGAGCTGTTGAAACTCTGGATCGGAGCGGATGGAGTTGAAATCTTGTTCGTCTTCGACGAGGTCTCGATAATCCGGATCGATCGCCAGGGCTTCGGATAGATGGTACAATGCGCGGGTTTTGTCGCCGACCAGGCAGAGGTAGCAGGAGAGGTTGTAGTGAATGATGGCTTCGGCCGGGTCGACGGCTAGGGCTTCTTCGAGTGCCTCGATAGCCAGGTCGATATCACCGGTGCGTTTATGGCACCAGCCCATGGAGAGCCAGATGTGGATATTATCGGGCGCGATTTTGGCGGCGCGGGCCAGCGGGATGAGTGCTTCGGCGAAGCAGCCCATGGTTTGTAGGGCGTCGCCCCATAGATACAAGGCGTGGCTGTTGAAGTTTGCCGGATCGCCTAGTCGGGCAAGCACGTCGAGCGCGTGTTGCGGCATGCCCAGTTCCAAGTAACCCTCGGCCTGGGTTTGTATCTGTCGCAATCGAATTCGATTTCGTACCGCCACGGTCGAAGTGCTCCAATTCGCGAGACTTCCTTGAGGATCCCGTAACGTCCTTGTATCGTGCATACGCTTCACCAGAAAACCAGTTAATCGTGTCCCATCTGACATCTATTGTAACCGCGAGTTGGCCGAAAGCCAAACCATCTATTTCAACACGTGACGGAAGTCGGTACAGGCAAAGCAGTACGGATTTAGAAAAGTTATTTTGTTAGAATCCACGACACGTCGTCTGGAAACGACTGGGGCAAGCTTTACGATTGGTTATTACCAAACGGAAAGTGGGAAGCCGGGTTTTATGCGGGTTTTTATGTCGAATTGCGGGCTACGCGGGTGGACCCGACAAACTAATCGTTTGCTTGTGGTGGATGTTGATTTCCTGTACGCTGAAGGGATAGGGGTGAAGCTCATTTGGGGGAGGTATTTTAGACCGACATGCTATACGAAACGCAAGCGAGGTGCGATTTATGGGATCCCTGGGTTGTAGGGGCCTCGCTTGGGCTTCGGGTTAGTATTGGTAACGGGAAGAGGATTTGGCCATGGGACGTAAGCGACGGTTGATGGTGCTGGGCTGTGTGGGGCTGGTTTTGATTATTGCGGCCTTGGCGTTTTTATATTTCTGGATCTACAAGCCCGTCGGCAGCGGGCCGGCCGGGCCGACGGTCGACGTGGGGCTTTTCCAAGAGACTTGGAGCGACCGCAAGATTCTGCTTTTGGGCGTGGGTGATAGCGTGACTGCCGGTTTTGGGGTTTCGGCGGATTATTCCTATGTTGGCCGTTTGGCGAATAATCCGGACGACGAATTCGCCGACATGCGGGGCCGCTGTCTGTCGGCCGTTTTGCCCAACTTGGCGGTCGAGAATATTGCCGTCTCGGGCAGCACTTCGTTGCAGCACGTCGATATCATCAAGGATCGACTCGAAGTGCAAGACGAGGACACACTGGGGCTGGTAGTGATGACCTCGGGCGGGAACGATATTATCCACAGCTACGGGCAGCGCCCGCCGCGCGAGGGCGCCATGTACGGGGCCACGCTCGAACAGGCGCGGCCGTGGATCGAGGCCTTCGAGCGGCGGCTCGACGAATTGATCGATCTGGTCGAAGCCCGCTTCCCCGGTGGGTGTCACATATTTCTGGCCGATATCTACGACCCGACCGACGGGTTGGGCGACGCGGCTTCGGCGGGGCTGCCCGACTGGCCCGATGGGCTGGCCATTCACACGGCCTACAACGACGTCATCCGCCGCTGTGCCGCAGAACGAAAATCCGTTCATCTGGTGCCCATGCGTGAAGCGTTTTTGGGCCACGGCATCCACTGCACGCAGTTTTGGCGAGAACACTATCGCCCCAGCGATCCGCACTACTGGTATGCCGAGAATCTGGAAGACCCCAACATCCGGGGCTATGACGCCTTGCGGCGTGTGTTTTTGCTGGAAATAGGCAAGGTTCTGGGCAAAAAAACGGCGGAAAAATAGTAGAGCCGGGTTGTAAACAGGCATCTATCCTCACTTCCCGGCTCAGCAGGAGCTTCGCCCTCCCGTTTTGTGACATTGCAGTTCTCCTGACGTGCGGGTGGGATTACTTGCCGCTTGCCGACCGGTCGTGTAACATATAGACTTTGTTTCGCAACGAGCGTTTGTTAAACTGTCGGGGGTCTTCGATGAGCGTCAAAGTTGAGTGCCAAGCGTGCCAGGCTGTTTTTTCGGCGGCGGATAAATATCTTGGCCGCCGGGTGAAATGTCCCAAATGCGGCACGGTGATCCAATTGCCGATCCAATTGCCGATCCAATTGCCGGCAGCGGCGACCCCACAGCCGCCGACACCCAAGCCATCGCAGTCGGTTCCGCTTGCAATTATTGAACCCGACCCGGCGAGCGAGACACCCGCCGCGCAAAGCCCACTAGGCCAAGATCCCTTTGGCGGAGAGACAATTCCATCGGCTCCGCTCGCGCCGTTGCCGAAGCCGAAGAGAGCGGCCAAATCATCACGAGCCCCGCGTCTGAAACTCAGACTGCCTAGCGATGGCATGCTAACCTTCATGATCGCTTTCTTATCACTGGCCGGTCTGCTCACGCTTGTCGGTGTGGTGTTATGCTTTGCCGCTCCGTCATTGGCCATATCGTTCATCACTCTGATGTTTTTCTGGGCTCTCGTATTAGGCTTTTCCGCGCAGTTATGGTGTCTTGTGATTGCGGGCAATGAAGGCGTCATCTACGTTCTGCTCTACATCTTCTGCCCATTATTCTGGTTGTACTATATATTTTCTCGTTGGAACAAAACGCGAACGCCTTTCTATCTCGGCGTGGCCGGCATTGTTCCCCTGATCCTCCCGATGGCGGTACTGAGCAATGTAAATCCTAAACCATTGGACACCAGACCCAGCGATGAGTCCACAATCGCGTCTTCCGAAACATCCGATCCCCACGCGCCGAAACACACGTTCCCAAGCACGAACAATTTCACTAACAACTACGACACGGCTGGCAGTGAGACCAAGTCTCCCCAACCCGCACAAGACTCCGGCCCCATGAAGGTCCGCGCGGTGGGGCAAGACGACAATGACGATCGGTCCGAAGAATCTAAACAGCCGGGCTCGGAGGGAGATTTCGAGTTGGTGACCTGGAATGTGCAGCCCGACCCGCGGCCTGAGGTGGACGGTGCGTTTTTGAATTCAAAGGCCTTACCCGTTGGTAATATGATGGATATCAAAGCCTTCGGTTTTACGCCCCTCTCAGTGGCCCGCCTGGTGGTCATGCATTCCGCGATGGCAAGAAATAAGCAAAACATGCACGATCATCGCATGAAAAACGTCTGCTGGCTGACACTTCACGATCTTAGCGACGGTAGCGTGTTGGAACGAATCGATTTTCCCGAGAACTGCAAGCTTCTGGCCGTGAGCCCCAACGGCAAGATGGCCGTGCTTCGCAACGAAGATCGGGATTGCGAACTTTTCGTCTGGTCGCTCGATGATAACGAGGAGCTTTTACGTTGGCAGCCCAACAAGGTTGACGGATCGGTCGAAGATCATAATCGACAGCATCCGATCGAGGCGGTTTTCGTGGAAAACAACAAGTTGCTGACTTTGTGCGCGAATCGATCTTCGCTGACTCTTTGGCGTTTACCCCAATGCGAAGTGGTTTTCAACAAGGCCGTAAAAAATGTCGAGAAGATTTTTGTTTCGCCCGGCCGCCGCTACATCGTCTATGCCGAAGACCACTTTTCCAAAGACGGCGTGGTCCGTTTTCTGGATGCAAAGACCGGCAGCGAGGTCGGCGACCTGACTGGCAAGGCTTTCCGGCCCGCGGATAAAGCATTCGGCAAGGGCAACGGTGCAAATCCGCTTTCGCCCGACGGTCGACGGCTGGCACTGCTGTCCGCTGAATTAGGCTCGAAGCAGACTACTGTCTGCCTTTGGGATCTGACGGCCGGGAAGTTTGTGGCCGCGATCCCCGTCGACAAGAAATACGAATCTCTGCAATGGCTTGGTCCCAGATTTCTCGCGGTGCAAACTTGCGACTTGCATACGCCTACGATGCTCTTGATCGACGCGGAACGAAATGCAGTCGTTTGGCGTTTTAAAACCAGCGGGAAGAGTGCTTTCGCTCGCTCGATCGAAGGTCCAGGCGATCGGTGTTGGTTCCTTATTACCCCAGGTAATAAACCGGTGAATTACCTGATGTCCCAGGATCTGATCAGCGATGCGATCAGGCGCAAGATAGACGAGGCTATGCCCGACGGCGCCGAGCCGCTGCTTGCCCCCGGAAAAAAAGTGCGTATCGTGGTGGGTGAATTCACCACTCAGGGCCTCGATCCCAAAATGCCCGAACGCGTCAGGACTCACCTGAGCAATGTGTTTAAAAAACGAAATATGCCGACAGATGACAATGCTCCCTTGAAGATTATGGTTACTTGCAAAAGTGAGCCGGCCAAGGCGGGTGAGTATGTGATCACGAAATCGCGATCTGGCTTGCCACACATGTTTACACACGACAACTCGGGTCCCAAAATTACGGTTCCCGCTATTGGGAGCAAATGGCGGTTGGCTCTCTTCGACGAAAACGACCAGTTAGTATGGGAAAGAAACAGTTCGGCCAAATCAAGCAGTTTTGTAAGCTTTCTGAATATTCCAGACGGGCAGGATAAGGTGAACTATATTTACAAAGCGAGCCTGGAAGGGTATCGAGAAAGCGTTGAGGGTTTTTTTCTCAAAGAAGTGACACTTCCGGAAGGGATTTACCACCAACCGATCGACGACGAGGGTAAACCGGGGCTGGGTAGCGATGAAATCGATCTCGTGGCGAATTTCAATCCGCCCGACGATGTCGACATGAGCGATTTGGTCGACCGCGATTCGCCTCTGGGTGTGGGCGGCGATTTTCAGACGTCGGAAAGCTCTATCCGCAATCACGCACAAAAAGTTCTGGTCGACGTCGTGGCCGAAAGCGACGATGAGCTGCAAGATCGCTTCAAGTGGTTCCCGGCGGGAAAACGGCCGGCCGTTCTGTTGCGATGGGGTTTCGGCATTCAAATTAGCGGCAGTAATAAAATACTGGGCAAAGTGGAAACATCTTTCGACGTCGAGCGGGTTATCGGCGAAGTGGGCGTTTATTTGGGGAAGTCGCTCGAGGATAGAATTGCTGATGGCAATTTTGGCGAGTTCCCCGACGGCGGTCCCGCGCATTTCAGCCGGGTAACCATCCTGGGTGTGGGCAAACAAGAGACGCTCATAAAAGCAGCCCGGCGTCAGGCCATTGACGTAATGCTGATGGCGGATGTCACGGAAAAATCCGTCGGTCTTGGCGGCGCTAAACGTGTCACTATGCGATTCCGCCTGATCGACGTACAAAAAGGCAGCGTGCTTTGGACGTCCAGGCCTTTGAGCAACAGTCGCAAGGCCGACAAGCTTACGGCCAGCGAACTGGCCGATATGATCTTTGAAGAAATCGACGCCAAATACAAGCTGCAGGCAATGCCCCCGTTAACAACAGAGGCGGCCGTGGGGCGGATCAAAAAGCTTGCCGGTTCGATTCCCGACTGGAAGTCGGAGGATCAGAAAGAGTTGCTGCTGTCGTTTATCATCGAAATTCGTTATTACCATATGATGGACTGGATTTCGAGAGCAGCGGCGATTGAGGCCTATGCTGAGGTGGTCGGGCCGGAAAAGGGCAAGCTGATTGACGACGACGACGCGAAACAACGTCGTAAAGTGCTGCGCGACTGGCTTAAAGAAAAATAATCGCCAAAAACGCTCCCACGATACGGCAGAAACGACCGTAACCCCTCCAATTGGAGGGCCGCGTAGGCCTGTAACTGCCAGCTTCTACCGAAAATCGCTGCTTTTCGCCCGGCGGGGGGCTACAATGAAAAAAGACCCGTTCGGTGCGTCCGCGACTCACCGGCCAAGATTGTAATCCCGAGGTGATTTCCGTGCGACTTAATACACTTGCCATAGCGTTGCTTTCGATTTTATGCTTTTCGCTCTTCAGTCTCCCCGCGCCCGCGCTTGCGCAGTTCGACGAAGGCGGCGACGAGGGCGGGGCGACTTTGGGTAACTCGCGAACGCAACGTTGGAAGGCCGGCCTGATCGTCACTGCCCAGGGCGGTCATTGCAACGGGATTGTGGGCTACGCGCCGGTGCCCGTCGATTGGCCCGAACAGAAAGTGACCATCGTCGACGAGGACATTTCGTCGGGGGCCAAGATCGGCTACCGGCTGGTAGACGGCGTGGTGAAGCTGATGGTGGTCAAGATCTCCAGCATTCCCGGCGGCCGCACGGCCAAGGCACTGGTGATTTTGGAAATCACGCGACATACGCAAAACCCGCCCGAGGATACCGACCAGTACAAGATCCCCACCA
>CAZISU010000309.1:0-6841 GCA_964541935.1 uncultured Planctomycetaceae bacterium
TGTTGCATTGTCCGCGTGGCTATGGCCCGGGCTCGGTAACAACGTCGCCTGGAATACGGCCTGGCCAGGCGGAAACGTTTTTTCGGTGTCGGCCTGGTCGCAACTGGCCGAACGATTCGCCCACCTGCTCGCGGTTCGAATGCCTTTCGACGTGTTGCCGTGGGGCCCACTGGCTCTGGTGGCGATTGTCGTCGGCATCGGACAAGGCCACTACAACACCCCCTTCGGGCGTTTCCTAACGGTATGGATGCTGGCTCCGCTGGGCATCTCACTTGTAGGCCTAATCGGCCAGGATACGGCGGCCGTGCTGGTATTCCCACCTCTATCTATCATCGGCGGCATCGGCCTATTCGAACTGCGGACAAAAATATCCCGAATACGAAGCCGCCGCTGATCCGCTAGATCCGTAGGCTGGGTTGTAACCCGTCCTACTTGTCCAGCCGCATCCTATCTTGGTCCGATGTGGATGCTCTTACCGCGACGCTCAGCCCGTAGCCCCAGCGGCGCAAGAATCGCCTCGAACAATTCGTCGGGCGTGACGCCTGTAAGGCTAGTAGAAACACGCTGCTGCAGGTTGATCCCGGCCGAGCGGATCGCATCTTGATCTAGCTCCAGCGTGAGGCCCAGCCGCGCGGCCAGTTGGCGAAGCAGCGACTCGAGTTCTGCTTCGCTGACCGTGAATTTCTCTATGCGGATGGCTTTTTGCCCACCGTTGGCAGCAGACGTTTTCGGCCGTTTCGACCTCGACTTCCACTTTTCGACGAGAAGTTTGGCTTCCTTACCAGCCGGATAGGAACGGGCCGCAACGGGCGCGTCGGGAATTGCTACGAGTTTTACCCGGCTCGTACTGTTGTCAGAAGAGGGTGCGATTTTGTATGTCAAACCGAACTGCCCGAGGATGAAACTCAACCGGTCGGCCAACGAGAGCTTGGGCAGATTGCCGCCGCCCCACAGGTCGTGCGGCAATAGCTGAGGGTTGACGATGGTGAAGCCGCCCTGTTTCGATAATCGCGCCAGCAGTTCGGCCGGCGTGGTTAGCTCGTCCCACTTCATGGGCGACTTGGCACGCCAACGTCGAGCCACCGATCTCGGCAAGCGAGCCACATGTTCGCGACGCTCTCGGGCGGCCGCTTCCATTAGCGCGGCCTCGTCCGGCGGGGGCAGACACACAACTGGCCCGTGCAAATACATCCCCAGGTTGTGCAAGCGAGCCAGCTCGGCAAGCACGTCGATAAGCGGCCGATCAGATACCGCCAGCGCGACTGGTTGCTGTGGATCGATGCGACGGTCCAGAACAATGGCCATGTTGTTCGTACGTGAAAGACCGGCCACGACGTCGCCCAACTGTGTGCCCGACCAGGATACGCCCAGCGGCGCGACCAGTTTCTCACCGAAGGCATCGCCCGTGAGAAACTTGGGCGAGTTCGAAGCGGCATCGACAACCGACGACAAGGTCGCGGCAGCAATCGCTACAATCGATGCAATACGAATAATCCGCATAGGCACAGCTCGTTCCCCTTGCCTGGTTTATGATCGGTAATGCTTGTTGAATTATCGGTTATTTTACTGGCAATGTTCGATATGGCCCAGTCGCTTTAATGGCCGGGTGCCATGCCCACGCTTGTCGTGGGCATGTTTATTGTGTGAGATGCCCCTCCAACATGGCCTCACAAGCGTCGTGGACCATGGCACTCGGGCAATATTTTTCACGTCATGCAAGCTCGCTAACCCCTTAGAATCTTAACGACTTGCGAACACTCGGCAAGCGAAACCTCGCTCGGGGGGTAGTTTTCAGGCTAGCAAACTAGGTTCTTCCAATTACAATCGAAACTATGGCACCTAGTGAATGATGCCGAAAATGATGCCCATCGATTTACGTTTGGAGTGGCTTCCGTGAGTGACAACCAACCGACCCGAAAACCGGCCCTGTGCAACCTGTATCAACAGTATTTAGATAGCCAAGATTCGGCCGGATTTATCAGCAAGGTCTCGCATTCCTATACGCCCGCCACGTTGCAGCGGCTGGCCGAGCATGCCTCGCGCGAGATCCGTCGCGCGTCCGTGCTGGCGCTGGGCTTTCTTGGCGACTACGAAGTCAACCACACCCTGGGCCGCGCCTTGCACGACGACGACCGCACAGTCCGCATGGTTGCCGAAAACGGCATCCGCAACGTATGGAACCGCGCCGGCAGCGAAGCCGATCGCAAGAGCCTGGGTATTATTGTACGCCTCAATTCGGCCCAGCAATTCAAAGGGGCCATTGTGCAGGCGACCGAACTGATCGAAAAAAGTGCCTGGTTCGCCGAAGCCTGGAACCAACGCGCCATCGCCTTCTTCAGCCTGGGAAAATACGTCGAATCCATCCGCGATTGCCACCAAACCTTGGAAGTCAACCCCTACCACTTCGCCGCCGCCGCAGGCATGGGCCAAGCCTACCTGCAACTAGGCAACCACGTCTCGGCCCTTGAATGTTTCCGCCGAGCCCTGCGTCTCAACCCCAGCCTAGAAGGCGTTCGCGTGCAAATCGACCGCCTCTCGCGCATGATCGAAGACAAATAGTACGTCGATATAGTAGATCGGCAGTGTGGCACGCGACAGCACGATACAGTTGTCTTCACTGCTTATCGCTTTTTGGAAACGGTTTCCTTGAAACGGGCTCCTTGTCGATCAGTTTCTTGAACTCCTTGAGTGTCTCGACGTACTTCTGCGGGATCCGCCCGGTTCGGTCAGGCGGGACATTCAGCAGTAGATTGGCTCCCCGGCCGACCGTCCGACGCCACAGGGCCAGGAGTTCTTCAGGCGACTTGAGCTTGGCGTCTGGGCGATAGAACCAGCCCTCCGCAATCTGAGCATGAACTTCTTGGGGCATGTAATATGTCGTACCTTGTCGTTCGAATTCTGGATTGAAGTCCGCCTCCTCGGAATCTTCAAAGGCTACACGCAGGTCAGTCGGCCAGAGTTCTTTAGAATCGGCAGCCACCTGGAACGATAATAGACAATTTGGATTGTAGTATCGCTTGATGAGTTGATAGAGTTCGTTTCTGAGGTCTTCTTTGAGCCGTTTTTCAACAAAAAGCTTCTGTGTGTAGATGTCCGGGTATTTGCTATGCAGTTCAGATAATTGACCTTTGATTCGGTTGAACTGCTCGACGGAAACAGCCATCCACGGCTTAAGAGGTCCCGGGCCGGGCTCATGATAAGCATCGCTGATCGCATAGTAGAACCCCGGTTTGATCCCCTCCGCGCGGCAGGCCTCCATGAACTCGGCCACGACATCTGTCTGATTGGAACTCGTGGCTACATCATAGTTGGTATGCTTGCTGTCCCAGAGACAGTGACCGCACTTATTCTTAACTGTCAGTATTGCGTATCCCATTCCAGAATCTTTCGCCACGCGAACCCACTGTCTCGCGTCAAGTTTGGTGGGCGCATAGAGCGAGGACAGCGAATTTCCGTCATCTCCTTCACCAGTAAACGTGGTTATCCCAAAATTAATTAACATGCCGTACTTGAGCTTTTCCCACTCGGCCAGGCGAGGAGTGCGGCTGGTGGCAGGATTAGGCACGTGAGCGGTGAACCTTGGCGGTCGCTGCCATGAATGGACGGCCCATAGATCGAGTGATCCCGCTCCCCCGGGGCGGCTCGAGTCGAAGTAAAAAGTCTGACCGTCTTGGGCTTCGAAGGGGCAGTGCTCGTAGCCCGTGGTGTTGATGCTGCCAGGAACGAGAGCCGGAGCCGACCAGGGCGAACTTGGGGATTTGCAAGTGGAGTACCAAATGTTCATGTCCCCCTTGCCTCCGCGGTCTGAAGCGAAGTAGAAAGTTAATTGATCGGTTGAGAGACAAGGTGATAATTCTCTGTTGCTCGAGTTAAATTCCGCCATGAATTTCGCTGGGCCAAACGGGCTGTCGAGATCCTTGCGGCGAGCCATATAAAGATCATCCCGACCTCCGCCCGACGGAGCGGGGCGGTCTGAACTGAAGTAGAGTACCAGCCCGTCCCGACTGAGAGAGGGGAACCAGTCCTTGCGGTTCGAACTGAGTTCGCTCATGAACTTCGGTTTCGACCAAGTCACGTCCACCGACGGGCGAGTGGCTCGCCACAGATCGCCTCCTCCATCTTTTCCTCCGGGACGACCCGAACAGAAAACTATTTCGAGACCATCAAAGCGGATCGTTGGGCAATAGTCCTCCACGGTGGAATTCAACTCGCTGATCGGAACGGGGGGCCCCCACGGAGCATCGACACTTGATCGACGGGTGACCATTAGGTCTGTTTCCCCCCAAGTCGCCCCCCGAGAAAAGATAAGTTCGCACAGGTCGTTCGATTGAGTTGGGCAGAAATCTACCTCAGGCGTATTCAATTCGCTGAGATTAACCGGCTCGCCTTCTTTCGGTGCGCCAACGGTAGCCGGCACAGCCGCGCTTGCATTGAGCCTCGGCGGTCGCTGCCAGGGATGGACGGTCCACAGATCGTAGCCTCCCGCTCCTCCGGGACGGCTCGATTCGAGGTAGAAAGTCTGACCGTCTTGAGTTTCGAAGGGGCATTGCTCGTAGCCCGTGGTGTTGATGCTGCCTGGAACGCGAGCCGGAGCCGACCAGGGCGAGTTTGGAGTTTCGCGTGTGGCGTACCAAATGTCCATATCCCCCTTGGCACCCCGGTCAGAGCCGAAGTAGATCGTCAATTGATCGGTCGAGATACAAGAGCTACGTTCTATCTCGCTAGAGTTAAATTCGGACAGGAATTGTGGCCGCCCGAACGGACTATCGATATCCTTGCGACGAGCCACGTAGAGATCGAACCGACCTCCGCCCGACAGGACGGGACGATTTGAACTGAAGTAGAGTTCCAGCCCGTCCCGACTGAGAGATGGGAACCATTCCTTATACTGCGAACTGAGTTCACTCATACACTTCGGCTTGGACCAGGTTGCGGCTACTGACGGGCGAGTGGCACGCCACAGATCGTCTCCCGCACCTTTTCCTCCGGGACGACCCGAAGTAAAAATGATCTCGAGGCCATCGAAGCGGATCGTTGGGTGTAAATCCACCACGGTGGAGTTCAACTCGCGGATCGCAACGGGGGACCCCCATGGAGCATCGACACTTGATCGACGGGCGATCATCAGATCATTCCCCTCCGAAGTCACCCCACTAGTAAAAATGAGTTCGCACGGATTGTTCGATTGAGTCGGGCAGGAATCCATCTCAGGCGTATTCAACTCACGGAGATTGACAGGTTTGCCAGCCATAGTCGGTGTAGCTGCGCTTGCATTGAGCCTCGGCGGTCGCTGCCAGGGATGGATGGCCCACAGATCGTTCGATCCCGCTCCGCTGAGATTGCTCGAGTCGAAGTAGCAAGTCTTTCCATCTTGAGCCTCGAAGAAGCCGTACGTGTAGCCCATTTTGTTGATGATTCCTGGAACGCGAGCCGGAGCTGACCAAGCTGAGTTTGCCGTTTCACGTGTGGCATACCAAAGGTTGAAATCGTCAGGGTTAGAGATGAAGTAGAACGTCAATTGGTCGGACGAGAGAAAAGGGCTACGTTCATTCTCGCTAGAATTAAATGCAGACAGGAATTCCACTGGGCCAAATGGACTGTTGAGATCCTTGCGACGAGCCACGTAGAGATCGAACTGACCTCCGCCCGACGGGGCGGGACGATTTGAGCAGAAGTAGAGTTCCAGCCCGTCCCGACTGAGAGATGGGAACCAGTCCTTACGGTTCGAACTGAGTTCGCTCATAAACTTTGGCTTCGACCAGTTCGCGGCCACCGACGGGCGAGTGGCTCGCCACAGATCGCCTCCTCCGCCTTTTCCTCCGCGACGACCCGAAGTGAAAATGATCTCGAGGCCATCGAAGCGAATCGTTGGGCAAAAGTCCTCCACGGTGGAGTTTAACTCGCGGATCGGAATAGCGGGCCCCCACGGAGTATCTACACTCGAGCGGCGGGTGACCATGAGATCAGTTACCTCCCAAGCCGCCCCCCGAGAAAAGATAAGTTCGCACAGATCGTTCGATTGAGTTGGGCAGAAATCCATCTCAGGCGTATTCAATTCGCTGAGATTAACCGGCTCGCCTTCCTTCGGCCTACCAATGTTGGTAGGCGCTGGTAGGGGATGTTCGAGTTTGGCCGCAGGCTTAGCAATCGCCTCAGCGTCTGGTTTTACCGCGTTTTCCGCAGGCAAAACTGCGGGAGAGATTTCAACAATCACCTTCTCTCCACGTCTCAGTTCAAAGTGGTCAGTGCTTAATAGCAACCCTTTCTCTCCGCCCGAGAGTTCCAACTCGTAATTTCCCGAGCGCAGCTTGACGTGATTACCCGTCTTGCGGTCGACGATCTTCACTTGTTTGCCGCCGTTCAGGACAATTACTTCAACATCCGGGTCGTGTGTCTTGATCTCCAATGTTCCCTTGTCGGTAGCCACGTAAAAGATACCGAAGATAATAAATAGTCCAATGAAAGCCGGAAGCACGGCCAAAGCAATGCGGACTCGTCGGTTGCCGAACCCTCCGGCTGGTTGAGGTTTTGCCAGCTTGACCTCGCCGGCCGGCAAGGTATCCTCGGTGGGCAGCGAGAACGACTTGTCGGTCAGATGAGCCGATTCGTCCTGGTCCTTGCCTATTTGGTCCGAGGCCCGAGCGGCCAGGCGTTGCAGATCACTGCCCTCGGCAAACGGTGCCAGCGCCTCAACTACTTCGTCGGGTGTGGCGAATCGATCTTTCGGTTTCTTGGCCAGCATCTTCTCCAACACAATCGCCAATTGCTTGGGAACGGCCGGAACGGACTTTCTAATCGGCGGTACGGAATCGTGAGCATGTGCCAATGCCTTGCTCAACGG
>CAZISU010000310.1:0-6831 GCA_964541935.1 uncultured Planctomycetaceae bacterium
GCCGCTCGGAGGTTCTCTTCCGACTGCTCGATTGCTTTTGCGGCCAGTTCTATCCGCTTGCGGGATTCTTGTTCGTCGCGCCACGTGTTTTGAACGGCCAAACGGACGGCCGCTGTTGCATCCGAGCGAGTTCTTGTGACGGAATTTGCTTCACTTAACAATGAATTCGCCTTGGCTCTGGCCACGCCACCATCGTAGGGAGTCCATTCCAGGCCAAACATAAACGTGCCGTAGGCATTCGGCGCTATGCCGGGGCTTTCCAAATAAAGCAACCCTCCTTCCATACCCAATTGCGGCTTGGTGGCCGCTCGCTCGCTGGTGGCCTGATGGCGCAAGGCGTTTGCTCGGGCAGCCAGGGCGGCAAGTTCCGGCCGCATCTGAAGTCCAAATTCTACGAGCGGCTCAAGTGGTCCGCTTGTCTCGGGAATACGGAGTTCCGCGAGTTCCACGGGGATGTCCAGAGGTCGTCCCAAAATTCGGTTGTAGGTGGCCCGGGCGTTGGCCAACCCGTTTTCCGTCCGAATCTCGTTCTGTTGGGCATTGGCCAGTTCTACCTGAACCGCCAATAAGTCATTTCGGGGCACTTCACCCTGCTCAAGCATGATTCTGATAACCCTCTCTTGGGCTTTGAGACTAAAGACGTTGCTTTTTGCTACTTCCACGCCCCGTTGCATTCGGAGCACCATGACATAGGCGGTCACCACGGACAGCTTGATGTCCAGCGTGGTTCGTCGCACGTCCGAACCGGCAGCGTTCGACAAGCAGGATGCGGCGTCGACAGAACTCGTAACTCGCCCTCCCGTATAGATGGGCATCTTGGCCATCAGCGAGGTTGTAGCAAAGTTGTCATCCAAAATCCGGAAAGAAGTGCCGGCAAAATCGAAGCTCGGGTCGTCCGTCAGGAACGTGTAACCCGTCTTGTTTGTGAGCGAAGGCCGATAACGACGTTGGGCAGCTTTAACGGTGAAGTTGGCGGCCGCCACCTTCTCGCGAGCGGCTTGAATCCGTTGATCCATGGCCAAGGCCGTCTGCCACGCCTCTTCAAGCGTCTCGGCGCTCGCCGCGGCTGACAAGATCGTGCAGCCGGCGGCCAAACCGGCACAAATAATGGCCCATTTCATGATTGTATTCTCCCGTCGCCTGAAACGCCGTAAGTGCCACGATGACTGGGGTTTGCGTCAACAGATAGTTACGGCATAGGATTCGTGATTGCGGGCATATATCCCTACTATTCCCTACAATCGGCATTTTGGGTGTGCCCGGAATAGGAGGATTGCGGACTTGGGACCGGTCGGGAAGCAGTAAAACGCAAGGTGAGTCGGATTCCACGCTGTAGATACTTACGTCCCTGGAACTCACGCAGCGAATTGTGCTATGTTGTTTGCCAGAACTGCGGAGCGTCATGCCCCCCCACTTTTTTAAGTAATCGTTGCGACACCATTTGTAGTATGTCCGGGCAGATCCGCGTTTTGTCCATTTCAATCTCTGACTCTTGCCGTATTGATTCTGCCGATTCAAGTGTGCCACCTGACGATCAATCTCAGCCGACATAGTTGGCTCCATTCCAGCTTTTCTCTCCGCTCCGATTGTTAGGGACATCCACGATCACTGCTCGTGGTACGTCGAAGTGGTCCGCTAGCCGGTTGGCGAGATCGATATAGGTATTGCAGGCACAATTGTCCTCGCCACTGCCGTAGGCCGTTTGCATCGCTGTCCTGATTCGCGTTTTGTCTGCCTCGGGGAGAGTTTGGTCGATTATCGGAAACAGGCAATCCTCTTGCTTGGCGATATATGCCAGAAGCAATCCGATATATGCTTGTGCATGTCCCGTAAACACCTTCAACGCTACGGGGTCGCCGTCCGAGGCAGATTCGATCATTGCCTCCATCGCATCCAGGTGGGAAAAACACTCTTTGCTGCGACGAAATATTGAGCAGTTCGAGCACTGTTCTGGCGAGATGCCCATGTCCTGCATCGCCGGAAGCAATTGGGTTTCCTGTTTGTTGCAGTGACACCGCGCGATGAAGCCACGAAAGAAAACTACCGCATCTTGTGCGGGACCGCTTTCCAACTTGCATTGAGACTGGCAGCGATCCAACATTTTTTCAAGACAGTGGAGTACTTGTTCGATAATGCGGTGTTCGTTGACAAGAATATCAGTAAGGTTCATTGTGTAATCCCTTGGAACTTTGTTTCTTCTACAAGACAATTTCTCCGGCCGGGAACCAGAATGTCTTTGTGAGTCGTTTTTTCCTGGGTGCTCATCACCACCTCTCTTTCAGTCTGGTTTTCCCGCACGATCACGCGACATTTGCGGCAGCCCCCCTTCACCACCGCAAATCGCGCCGCCGTAGACGCTAGATTGTGAACAAGTCAAGAGCACGTTCCAGTTCAATCTTCGACTGGACTCCGACGAATCGATCTACGACCTCTCCATTCCTGAAGATCAGTAGGGTTGCCATTCTCTCACCTGCGGGAGAAGGGCAAGTGTTCTTGGACAGCCCCTAAAGCTATTTGTGATAATACGGGGGCCACTCACCAAAATGGTTGCCGAGATCCCACGTTCTTGTTGGGAACGTGCTCCATGTTCTGGATGGATGGTTGACATTGAACGCTTGCTTGACCCGTTTGACGCAGGCAGGCCTCCGATGGCACTGTCGTCGGAAAATGCCGGCCTGCAAGTCAGACGCACTGATCACAACGGCCAACGAAGCAAGCAGGGACAATAGGATTCTACGGCTCATTGGAAAACTCCTTCTTAAAAAAATTGCACATTCAGTTATTAGTGCCCAACGTAGGGGCCAATTCTCTTCTAGCCACTTCGCAGTACGCGTTGTCGCAACGCGTTAACGACAGTACGGTTCCTGTCACGACTCCAATCATGGAATCCGCATTCGTTCGTATTCCGTGGCACACTTCACGTTCATCCCTTCTTTGGAATGCATACAACACGTCGTTCGCCGGGTTCGTCGTTCATGATCGCTTCCCAAATCTCTTTGCGGTGTACCGCAATCTTCTTGGGTGCCTCAATGCCAAGTTGCACCCTGTGACCACGAATATTAAGGACAGAAACCACAATTCGGCCCTTAATAACGATACTTTCTCCTTCCTTGCGACTCAAAACCAGCATATCGAAGCCTTCATTTTTATTATGGGCGGCAGGGCCAGCCAAGCCGAAACACCAAACCTATTGGTATCAAAACAGCTAGGCTGGCCACAGTAGTTACGGAATCGCGTAGCTACTCATGCCGCGGAGTGTTCCTCCTCATCTTCGCAGTCGCCTATCTCACCGTATACGGCCGACGAACCGGTCTTCCGCTCCATCGGATCGAGCGATGCGGAGACGCTCATGCTCCGTTCTATACTTCGCAAAGCCAGATCGTCGGTGTTTACCGTTAGGTATTCTTTGGGAGTGGCCCCAATACGCTTTGCGCCTTGAACGACCACCAGAACGAACAGTCCCACAAGCAAAGCCGTGTACAAGACGCCAACCACCTTCTGCCCGACGGGGTCGGAAGTTAGCAGTTCGGGGACATTGGTCGCGCGAAGGAATGTGTGATTGGCGATGAATCCGTCAATGGTCTCCTGAAAGTACACGTAAGGCAAATAGCCAAAATAGAATCCAATCAAACCTACGATACCGGTCAGATAGCCGAGCCCAATGCGCCCGTAGCTGCGGATCTCACACCCGATCATGAACACGCTGCCGATGGCTAGGCAGGGAGCTGCCAGCAGATGTCCGATATGCAATCCCCATCCTGAAGGTTTCGGGGCGGCGTTGGGAACCGGCCAACCAAATCCCAGCCACATTACTAACACGGTGACATTCAGCACGATAATTGCCGCCAGAACACCGGAAACCGGTAGCAATGCCTTGAACATCCGTTGAGTAATAACCGGGATCTTCAGCTTACGGTAATGCGATTCCGGAACCAGAAGCGATTCTGGCGCCATCAACCCACATTCGGTGCCCACACCCGCCTTGGCAATGCCAAACCCCAAACACGCCCCCGCGATGAGGCGGATAATGTTGGGCCACAGTGGGCCCGACCCCAAGGCTTGGTTGGTGGTTCCAAAGAAGCCGGTATAAAGCGAAGAAAGAATGACCAAGCCGACAATCGACCAGGCCGTCATGCGAAGTACGCTCTTCCATGGATTGTATTTTTCGTCCAGCACCAAACGGTGATCGTGTTCCAGTTCCTCGTGGCGATACTTGCGACACTCGGCGAGGGTTTCTTCATCCAGCATCTCGCAGGCGTCGCTGTCCGGGTCTAATCCTGCGTTGCGACACGTTTGGCACACGGCCCGGGTTTCTTGATGCTTGAAATATGGCCCGTAACCGAGTTTGGCCATGAACTCAAAAGCCAGGAATGCGAAGGGCAAGCCCACCACGGCGATCGTCAGGCTAGCGATGCTCATTACAGCCAGTCCGCCGAAAATATGGTGCGTCGTACATCCGGGGCCGAGCCGAGTGCCAAAGCCAAAGATGATTCCGCCGAGAAGAGCGATCGCCAACATACCGGGAGAATACTTAACCCAGTTGCGGCTTTCACCCTCCGTTCGCCCCACTAACCATGCCCCCAGCAAGGCACCGATAATGATCCAGTGGATATCAGGCGAGTACGCTTTGGAAATGGTGCTGGTATGCGTGACGTTGGCTTCAACTGTGGAAAACATTTTAGCCAAGCCGGTTGTAACGGGAATGAACTTGCCGAACATCAAAAAATAAACAGCCTCGCCAAGCCCGACGATGGCTCCTCCCACGGCAAACGGCCACTGCCTCCGCCAAAACGAAGTTTTTCCATTCAAATCTGCCATATGATATTCTCCTCTTTCAATTAAAGTAAACTACATGATAATGGTCTAAATTATTGATTGTATCTTTTAGTTATTCTCATCACATCTTGACGTCAATGGCATAGTCGAAGCCGTGCCACCGATGGTCTCCACAGCCTGGCATCAAAAACGAATCCACCGTCAGACGTCCAGCCAAATAAGCCTCAAGCACCGGTTCAACCTCGCCACAGATATGATGGATAACTTTGATTTTTTCCGCCGTTACAAGTGTTTTCAACTGAGTAGACACTGCCTCACAAATCAGAATCTCAACCCTATTGCTCGAAAGAAGTCCTAGCCTACCGAGCAACGTTGGCCGTCCTATGTGGACTTCCCTTCGACGAATCTCCCGACCGCGTTGACATTCGATGACCAGCAAATGTCTCGCAACGTCGAACAGCGGAGCAATTCTTCCGTTAGTAATTGGCATTGCTACAATCATGGCCATGCTTGATGCTAGAGTGTTGTCGTTGTCAATGAAGCAAGCCATCTGAACAACTCGGAACGCACTTGGATACCATAGAGCCCATAGTGTTCTTCAGCAAACTCGTTTGAATCACCTTACCCTAGTCAGAACCGTAGCTACTATCATCGTCCTCTTCAAGTAACTCAAGCTCCCTGTCCAAACGGTCACTCTCCATCTTGAGGATTGCCTTCATCACGTCCAGGAACTGTACAAGAGTTTCGGATTCATCTACCTCCACGGCCGTATCTGACTGGATTGCACTCTTCGACGTAGCAGTTGTAGTTGGCGTCGCCGTTTGAGCAGGCAACTGTTTATGGTGTGTCACCGTAGCGGCACTTCGGCAATGGCAATTCTGATAGCGTATGCCTCGCCAACTGAAAGCTAAAACCTCGTTAGTCGAAACGAAACTGGCCAACGTTAGGACGGCGAGCAGAACGAATACACGTCGCATGGCACTTCCTCCTTATTCATGATAGCAGTCAGCTAAGCACATGTTCCGTTCCGCTACGTCGCAGAACAGTTAGTGTGCTTCGCCCAACTCGTGTCTGATTGAGTGGCAAGCTAATTAAGCAATAGCCATGCCAAAGCCATGATAATCACATAATCCAGGCGTAACCCGTCTATAAGTAAAGACTTATGGCAATACGTATTAACCGGAAATAAGTCGCAATCTGCGACTCAGATGGAGAGATTGGCCGTCGCAATATGCGACTCGACGTGGCGAGGGGTCAGCGATCAGTATCCGGCGTTTGGATACCAATCGACTTGATTTTGCGAAATAGGGTAGCCCGATGGATGCCCAGAGCTTTTGCTGCGGCATCTCGGTTGCCGCCGTGTCGACGTAGCGTTTCTGTGATGTGCATCGTTTCCATCTCTTGTAAGGTAACGTGCCCGATTTCCTCCGAATCTTTGATGAAAAAACCGTCATGAAGTTCAGGGGGCAAGTGGCACACTCCGATCAGTCCTCCGGAGCATAGCACGAACGCATGCTCGATGATATTTTCGAGTTCGCGAACATTGCCCGGATATTTGTGTTGCATTAGGAGCAACATCGCTCGTTGTGATACACCGGTGATGTTCTTCCCTTGCATCGCGTTGAACTTGGAAACGAAGTGCTCGACCAACAGGGGAAGATCGCCCCGTCGCTCACGAAGGGCGGGCAATCTAAGCCGCATAACGTTAATTCGGAAGTAGAGATCTTGCCGAAATACCTCATCCTGGACACGCTGGTTAAGGTCCCGGTTGGTCGCTGTGATAATGCGGATATCCGCCCGCACAGGCTCCACCGAACCGAGCGGCTCGTAAACACGCTCTTGCAGAACACGCAGTAGCTTGGTTTGCATGGCCGGAGACACATCACCTATTTCGTCCAGGAAGATCGTCCCACCCTCGGCGGCTGTGAATCGACCGGGTTTGTCCTGTCTTGCATCGGTAAACGCGCCCGCTTTGTAGCCGAATAGCTCCGATTCCAGCAACGTGTCAGGCAGAGCACCGCAATTGATGGCAACGAAGGGTTTGTCGCACCTGGG